>JBFIMP010000004.1:0-29354 GCA_041611635.1 Christiangramia sp. | reverse complement strand
TTCTTTCCTATCCTGGTCTGGAATTCCCTTTGAAAAGGAGTGATCACTTCGTGAAATGGTTCGGCTGCCGGAGCAAAATAATAAGGCTCATTGATACCCTGCTCATGGAAATCAACATGAATGTGAGGCAACCATAGATTGTAAACCTTTAATCTTTCCCGGGTTTCTACCTGGGTAGCCCAAGCCCAGTCACGGTTAAGATCAAAAAGGTAATGATTAGGTCTGCCGCCTGGCCAGGGTTCGTGATGTTCTGATGCTTCCTGGGATACATTATAAGGTTCGGTTTTCACCTGGTTGTACCAGTTAGCATAGCGATCCCTTCCATCTGGATTTACACAGGGATCCATGATCACCACGGTGTTATCAAGCCAGTCTTTTTTTTCTGTAATTAGTTCATACAAAGTTTTCATAGCAGCTTCTGTACTGGAAGCTTCATTCCCGTGCACATTGTAACTTAGCCAGACAATAGCGATTTCAGAATCTTTTTTACCAGATCCATCATCAGTACTATTTAGGTGGTTTTTCCTTATATTTTCAAGATTGGAGATATTTGCTTGAGAAGAAATTACGGCGTAGGTAAGAGGCCTGCGCTCATTGGTTTTTCCATAGGTGTGATATTCGACCATCGGAGAATTTTCTGCGATATGTTCAAAATAATTTACCACATCTGCATGACGGGAAAACTGACTTCCAAGTTCGTAACCCAGGAAATCTGAAGGGGATCTTAATTCCTGAGCGCTTAAAAACTGACCTATAAAAAGTAAAACGCTTATAAAAGCATACTGATAATTCATTCAATTGAGGGTTAGTGAATAATAGCAGTAAATATAAAGCCTGTTTATAATATAAGAATATTGAATACTGAAAAATTCTGAAGTTTCAGGGCTATTTTTAATTTCAAACATCATTTTGTAAGCATGGTACAGAATTCACAGAGATATTTTATATAATTACAAGGCTCATTGTGGATAAGTTAAAGAGTCATTTTAAGAGCCAAATCAGTAATTGATAATTCCAGAGTTTCATCCAGAAAGATCAATTTATCCGGTTTCTGAAAGTCTTTTATACCTATAAATAGCTTCTTTGAGGTGTAATTGGATTGTAGTCATCAAATTCGCTATTTGATAAGAATACGGCTACTGGAAATATTAATATGATCTTAAGAATATTAGAATTCATTATTCTGAAATTTAACCTTGGAAGGTTGTTAATTAAATACCAGGCTATTTTCTCTGTAATGTAAATAACTTCCTAAAAAAGCAGACTTTTAGATAAGAATCCAAAACACCGTATATTTACGCCAAACATCATACGATACAATGTCGGAAGAAACAATTCTCTATCCCGAAACCAATTATTATTCATCCTTAATTCTCGATTATCTGGCTGAAAAAGACAGCCTGAGAGATTTCTATAATCGCTATCCAAAACTTGAGAATTTTGAGTCTCAACTAGAGGAGAAAAAGAGAAATTATGATCATAGTATTCGCAAAGATCTGATCGAAGTTTTGGATGAGCAGTATTCAGGACTGGAAGTTTCAGAAAATACCAGGAAGAATATAGAGCTATTAAGCTCTGAAGATACTTTTACCATCGTTACTGGACATCAGTTAAACCTTTTTACAGGTCCTCTTTATTTTCTTTATAAGATCATTTCCACGATCAATCTTACCAGGCAGTTAAAAAATAAGTATCCAGAAAATAATTTCGTTCCTGTTTACTGGATGGCGACAGAAGACCATGATTTTGAGGAAATAAACTTCTTCAATCTTAACGGGAAAAAATTCAAATGGAATAATGCTGATAAGAGAGCAGGTAATACTGCAGTAGGGAAACTTTCTACCGAAGGACTGGATGAGGTTTTTAAACTTTTTTCAGCCGAAATTGGTGGTGGTGATAATGCCCAATACTTAAAAACCCTGTTTGAGAAAGGGTACCTTGAACACGATAACCTAACCGATGCCACGCGCTATATAGCTAATGAACTCTTTGGGGAATATGGCCTCGTGATCATGGCGGCCGGAGATAAAAGACTGAAAAAACATTTTATTCCCTACGTGCAGAACGAGCTCACCAGGCAGATATCCTATAGCAAAACTGGCCAGGCGGTTGAAAAAATAAATTCTCTGGGATATAATATTCAGGTGAATCCAAGGGAGATAAATATGTTCTATTTAACCGAAGAACTGCGTGAGCGGATAATCGAAAAAAATGGAAAATACTTTGTTCATGAAACTGAGATCTCATGGACTAAAGATGAGATTCTTAGCGAACTTAAAGAGTATCCTGAGCGGTTTAGTCCTAATGTAATGCTAAGGCCGCTTTACCAGGAAGTGATCCTGCCAAACCTCTGTTATATAGGAGGGGGAGGTGAACTGGCCTACTGGCTTGAGCTAAAGTCCTACTTCGAAACTGAAAATATTACTTTTCCAATGTTATTATTGCGTAATTCTGCTTTACTGCAAACAGCCAAGCAGCATGATAAGCGCGAGCGATTGAATATCTCCATGCCTGAACTTTTCCTGAAACAGCATGAGCTTATAAACCGGAAGGTTAGGAAGATATCGAATATAGATATAGATTTTTCGCCTCAGAAAGAACACCTTATACAGCAATTTCAGCAAATGTATGATCTGGCTGAGCAAACAGATGAATCATTTCTGGGAGCTGTAAAAGCGCAGGAAGTGAAACAGTTAAAGGGTCTGGACAATCTTGAAAAAAGGTTGCTGAAAGCCCAAAAGAGGAAACTGAAAGATGAAGTAGAAAGGATCGCCAAATTACAGAACGATCTTTTTCCAAATCGCAGTCTGCAGGAAAGACAAACCAATTTTTCTGAATTTTACGTGGAGTACGGTAAGGATCTTATCTCGAACCTGATGGAGAATTTAGATCCTCTGGAATCTAACTTTAAAATCTTGACCTTTGGAAAATAATAAAATGCATACCATAGATATGGATCTCGTGGAAATGACCCTTGATGTCATGAAATACACCATAGACCGTATCTCAAATGTTACTCCAGAATTGGGATCCCCTAAAAAAGAGGAAGATCTTTTAAGAATAGTTGGAGAAACCATAACTCCAGAAGGGATAGGGGGGGAGAATGCCTTTCAGTTATTCAGAGATGTACTGGTCAAGGCTACCGTGCCTATAGACCATCCCCGTCACCTGGCCTTTGTGCCGGCTGCACCAACCAGGGCAGCGATCATGTTCGACCTTGTCACCTCGGCTTCCAGTATTCACGGAGCCTATTGGATGGAAGGAGCCGGTGGAATTTTTTGTGAAAACCAGGCAATGAAATGGCTAGTATCCCTCACTAAACTGCCTGAAGGTGCTTTTGGTGTTTTTACCAGTGGGGGAACAGCCGCGAATCTTTCTGCTTTGGTGACGGCACGGGAAGAATGGAGAGAACAAAAGCCAGCACACGCCAGGGAAAGAGCATTGTTACTAGCCTCGACAGGAGCGCATAGTTCTATTAAATCTATGGCGAAAGTAATGGATGCCGATATTCAGCTAATAGAATCTGAAGACGAATATCTTTCAGGAATTGAGCTCAGGAAAGCGCTGGATGGACTGGCCGATCATGACAGGAATAGGTTGTTTGCGATCGTAGCAACCGGGGGAACCACCAATGCGGGTATTATCGATGACCTGCAGGGAATTGCAAATATTTGTGAAAAAGAAAATATCTGGTTGCATGTAGATTGCGCTTATGGCGGAGGAGCCCTGGCAGCAAATTCAGTAAGACACCTTTTCAATGGGATTGAAAAAGCAGACAGTATTACTATAGATCCTCATAAATGGTTGTTTTCACCTTATGATTGCGGAGCAGTTATTTACAAGAATCTGGAGCTGGCCAAGAAAGCACATTCCCAAAAGGGCGCCTATCTGGAGATCTTTAAAGATGAAGGAGCCCAGGGATTTAATCCTGCAGATTATCAAATACAGTTAACTAGAAGGCTACGGGGGATGCCACTATGGTTTTCTCTGGCAATGCATGGGACGAATAAATACAAGGAAGCAATAGAGCGCGGAATTGAACTGGCTAAAATTGCCGCAGAGAAGATCAAAAATAACGATAATCTGGAGTTGGTAAGACCCGCTAGTTTATCGGTCGTGCTTTTCAAAAGAAAAGGATGGGCGGCAGAAGATTATCGTGACTGGACTTATAAAAACCATAACTCAGGTTTTGCATTGGTCACTCCTTCACTTTGGAAAGAAGAGAGCGTAGTGCGTTTTTGTTTTATAAATCCAGATACCACAGAGAAGGATATAGACGAGATCCTGGCAACTCTTTTTTAGGTGTAATTAATTATAAACCTGATACTTAGGTGCTATATTTCATAAATTAGAATATCTTAGGGAATTAATTAACCAACTAAACAATTTTAATTATGAAAAAAGTAATGTTGCTGCTTTTTGCAGTCGTAATGATGAGCTTTAGTGCGAAAGCTCAAAATTCTTCTGAAGTGAGATCTGTGATCGAAAAGAATTCAGGTATGATGCAGAAAGCCATGGCAGAGGGAGATTATGATAAACTCGGTTCTTTCTTTGCAGAAGATGTAATGTTCAAAATGTCTGGACAGGAAACACTTAATGGAAGAGAAGCTGTAACGGCCGCGCATAAACCCATGGCCGAACAAAATATGAAATTAGTCATCAATACAGACGAGGTTCTGGATTTTGGAGATTACGCTCACGAGATAGGCAGTTACGAGATTCATACTAAGGAAGGCCAGAAGGTAGATCACGGAAAATATTCTACCTTATGGAAGAATGTGAATGGTGACTGGAAGATATACCGGGACTTTGTAATCACCTCGGCTGGCGCCGGCACACAGTAGAAAATAAAATCAATCAGTTTCCTAAAACAGCCTCATAGTAATTGAGGCTGTTTTATTTTTATCTGCTGTATCATCAGCACCACTCCAGCTGTAATCTTTTCTGCTGTTCTGCTGGGTAATTTGAAGAAGCCGCCGCAATCGCGCTTTTAAATTCACCACTATTGGCGGCGATCTTTTCTGCTCCTAAACAGGCTCCTCCGGTTTCATTAGAGATCATTTCCATTTTACAAATGGCAATTTTGATAAGGTAATAAAGGGTTGGCCAGTTTCCTAACGATCTTATTTTGCCGGTTCAATAATTCGAAAGCTTCCTCAAGGTCTGGGTGTTTTCAGTTGAATCTGTTTTCCCGGAAGATGAGGTCTGAAATGAAAATTTTGGCGCCAGATAAGACCTAAAAGATCTCTCCCTCTATATAAGTTCTTAAAACACTAAAATGGCCTGAAACAGGGCGGCAAGGACTATCGCAATAGAAAAGATGATGGTATAAAGGCATTTTGTGGGAAGAGGTTTATACTTAATTAAATATGGAAAATTTATTAATTCCTTTGCTTTCATTTTTTCTCGTTTTCCTATTTTTGCGCATGCAAAACAACGTACTCATCCTAGACTTTGGCTCGCAGTACACACAGCTTATAGCAAGAAGAGTTAGAGAGCTGAATATTTACTGCGAAATTTATCCCTATCACAATATACCAGAAGATTTATCAGGTTTTAAAGCTGTCATCCTTTCCGGAAGTCCATTTTCGGTAAGAGCTGAAGATGCACCACACCCAGATCTTTCACAAATTCGCGGAAAACTGCCTGTTCTGGCAGTGTGTTACGGCGCGCAGTACCTGGCACATTTCTTTGGAGGAAAGGTAGAACCTTCAGATACCAGGGAATATGGTAGAGCCAATCTATCTGTGATCAAGGATGCTGAACCTTTATTCGAGAACATTAAAGAGAATTCTCAGGTTTGGATGAGCCATAGCGATTCTATTATCGATCTTCCTGAAAATGCGGTGAGACTGGCTAGCACCGCAGATGTTCTAAATGCAGCTTATAGGATAGATGGCGAGGATACTTTCGCCATACAATTCCATCCCGAGGTCTATCATTCGACAGATGGAAAACAATTGCTGGAGAATTTTCTTGTAAAAATTGCCGGTACCGAGCAATCATGGACTCCGGGTGCTTTTGTTGATCTTACGGTTTCAGAACTTAAAGAGAAAATTGGTGATGATAAGGTAGTACTTGGTTTAAGCGGGGGAGTAGATTCCACCGTGGCGGCAGTACTGCTGCATAAAGCCATTGGTAAGAACCTTTATTGCATTTTTGTGAATAATGGTCTTTTGAGAAAGAACGAATTCGAAAGCGTTCTGGATCAATATAAGCATATGGGGCTTAACGTTAAGGGAGTTGATGCCTCAGAACGATTTCTAGATGCTCTTAAAGGATTAAGTGATCCTGAAGAAAAGCGTAAAGCGATTGGGAATACTTTTATTGAAGTATTCGATGATGAAGCTCACGAGATAAAGGATGTAGTATATCTTGCTCAGGGAACCATTTATCCAGATGTTATAGAATCGGTTTCAGTGAACGGGCCTTCAGTAACCATCAAATCTCACCATAATGTGGGAGGATTACCAGACTTTATGAAACTTAAAGTTGTGGAGCCTCTTAGAATGTTGTTTAAAGATGAGGTTAGAAGAGTTGGTAAGGAACTTGGTATAGATAAGGAATTACTGGGTAGACACCCTTTCCCAGGTCCAGGGCTTGCAATAAGGATCCTTGGAGATATCACCGCAGAAAAAGTGCGTATACTTCAGGAAGTAGACCACGTATTCATCCAGGGCTTAAGAGATTGGATGCTATATGATAAAGTCTGGCAGGCAGGAGCAATTCTTTTACCAATACAGTCTGTTGGTGTGATGGGAGATGAAAGAACCTATGAGCAGGTAGTAGCTCTAAGAGCGGTAGAATCTACCGATGGGATGACCGCAGACTGGGTGAATTTACCTTATGAATTTTTACAAAAAACCTCCAATACAATAATTAACCGGGTTAAAGGCGTTAATAGAGTGGTGTATGATATAAGTTCAAAACCACCAGCAACAATTGAGTGGGAATAAGATAATTTTCATTTCAACCTAAATTGATCATAATGAAGTACCTATTTGTAATATGCTTTCTTTTTCAAATTTATTCGACTTCGGCGCATGCCCAGTCTTATAAATACCATACTGTAAAAAAAGGGGAAACCGTTTTTAGTATTTCTCAAACCTATAGTATAGACGAGGAAGATATTTACAAATATAATCCCGATGCTAAGGAGGGAATTGGAGTCAATGAAAAGCTCGTGATCCCGATTGACGCTTCTTCCTCCCAACCTGATGCCAAAACTTCTATAAATTTCAAAGAACATAAGGTTAGAAAGAAGGAAACTCTTTATAGCCTCTCTAAGGAATATAGTGTTAGCTTGGATGAGATCAAAAGATATAATAAGCAGCTTTACTCAAGAGAATTGCAGATGGGTGAAACCATTAGAATACCTATTGGTGGTGCAGGCAACAACTCTGGGATCGCTGAAAATGCTCCTAAACAAGCTCCTGTTTCTAAGCCACAGGCATCACAGATCACCAAGACCCGTGAACATATTGTTCTTCCAAAGGAGACCAAGTATGGCATCGCGAGAAAATATGGGATGACGCTAAAAGAGCTGGAAGCCATTAATCCGCGGGTTGAAGAGCTTCAACCTGGAATGATGATAAGGGTGGGAACAGATGTTCTTGAAGATGAGCCGGTGATCATTACCGATGAGCGTTTCAGGTTTTATGAGGTGAAGCCTCAGGAAACGCTTTTTAGTCTTACCAGGAGATTTGGAGTGAGTATGGACTCTTTAAAACAGCTGAATCCGGCTCTAAAAGACGGGCTAAAATTCGGGATGGTATTAAAAGTTCCGGAAAACCCCGACGGTAAAAATACAGAAGGTGATGATTATACCGATGCCGGTGAATTCGCCAATACCAAAATGGATCTCAGTAATTCCATAATCAATCGCAGCACCAAGGAGATTGTCCTTTTGCTGCCTTATCATCTTAACAAGATCCAGGAAGATTCTATCCAGACCTATCGTAATTCTATCATGAATGAGAGAGTGGTCAGGATTTCCCTCGATTTTTATTCGGGTGTCTTAATGGCGATAGATAAAGCAAAATCCTTAGGAATCTCAACCAATTTGAAGGTATATGATACCAAACAAAGTGCTTCTGATGTCGCAAATGTTATAAATACCAATGATTTTAATAATGTGGATGCTGTGATTGGTCCATTATTAAAAACTCCAACCGAAGCTGTTGCGGCCAGGCTGGAAACCAAAAATATCCCTGTGATTAATCCTTTATCTAACCGCAGTATGAGAGGATACCAAAACCTTTTTCAGTCGGTTCCAACAGAGGAATTCATGAAAAATGCCATGCTGGATTTCATTGCAAGAAATTCTGCTGGGAAAAACGTGATTATTGTAGCCGATGGAAAAGCCTTCAAAATAAAAAGCGAGCTAAACAGTATTCTTCCTTCTGCAAGAGTGGTCACCCCTACAGATAATTATGTATCTGAAGATGCGCTAGCGACGACGCTAACAGCAGGAAAAAATCTTGTGATCCTGGAGTCTGGTAATATCAATGTAGTAAGCAGTACTACATCTGCACTAAACAGGCTGGCAAGAAAGCATGATATTACTCTTTTAACAACTAATAAAACCAGTGCTTTTGAGAATGACATCATTTCTAATAACCACCTTGGTAATTTAAAGTTTCATTATCCTTCTGTAGATAAGGAATACGATAATACTGCTACAGAGAGGTTCAACGAAAGATATGCCGAGCGTTTCAATATTGAGCCAAACAGGTATGCTCTTCGAGGTTACGATCTTACCCTGGATATTCTATTGAGACTGGCCTCTGCAGAAGACCTTTATGATTCATTTGAAAAATATCCTGGTTTTACCGAATATTATGAAAGTAAGTTCCATTATAAACTTAACCCGGACGGAGGTTTTACTAACCAGGCGATTTACCTTCTGAAACTGAACAAGGACCTAACCATAAGCGAAGCAAATGACCTCTAAAGTAAAATATCTGGGTAGTTTAAGAACCGAGTCTGAGCATTTACAGAGCGGAGCAAAGATGATCACCGATGCCCCGGTAGATAATCATGGTAAAGGTGAAGCCTTTTCTCCAACAGATACGGTGGCCAATGCGCTCGCTACCTGTATGCTCACGGTGATGGGGATCAAGGCAGAATCTTTAGAGGTAGACATGGATGGTGCTACCGCTGAAGTTACTAAAACCATGGCGGCAGATCCTCGCAGAATCTCTAAAATAGATATTGACATACTTTTCCCCAGGTCTTACGAGGAAAAGGAAACTAAAATTCTTGAAAATACCGGGAGAACCTGTCCTGTGCTTCAAAGTTTACATCCCGATATCGAGAAGAATATTTCATTTAAATATTCATGAAGATTGCAGGCCTTTTAATCTGCTGCCTTTTGTGCATAGCCAGTTCTTTCTCTCAGGAAGAACAGGAAAAGATCAAATGGCAGGAGGGAAGGCTACTGTCCTGGGAGGATTTTAAGGCTGAACCAGATGCTACTTTACCCTATACGGCGAATACAAATTCTGGGATAAGCTATATATGGAATTACAGTACAGCATCTGGAGTCCCCGTCCTGGAACACGAGGTTTTCACTAGTTTTTATCCAAATAAGTCATGGGTGCAGAAACATGTTCATGATGAGATTTACCTGCTGAAGCACGAGCAACTGCATTTTGATATTTCTGAATTACATGCCCGTAAGCTTAGAAAGGCTCTGGCTGAATATGAAATAGGCAGAAATATCAGGCAGGACCTAAAACGTATTTATAACCGTATTGAATCTGAAAGGACCGGCATGCAAAATAGATTCGATCGTGAAACTTCCCATAGTGAAAATAAAGATGCTGAAATGAAATGGCGTGTGTTCGTTGAGAATGAACTCAAAAAGCTAGAAGAATATTCCAGCTAGAGCTGAGCAACCTCTTTTTTCGCTAATTCAAATTCGCGTATCATTTCCTGTACTATTTCAGCGGCAGGTTTAATATCGTGTATAAGCCCGGATATTTGTCCTATTTCGAGCTCCCCTTCTTCAAGGTCACCCTCAAACATCCCTTTCTTTGCACGTGCCCTTCCTAACAATTCTATAAGCTCTTCCTTACTCGGAGACTTAGCATAAAGGTTTTGCACATCCTCATAGAACTTATTTTTAAGCAAACGTACCGGGGCGAGTTCTTTAAGCGTTAAAACCGTATCTCCTTCTTTAGCCTTTACTACCATTTCCTTAAAGTTCTTATGTGAAGAAGCTTCAGGAGTGGCCACAAAGCGACTACCTACCTGCACTGCATCTGCTCCTAACACCATCGCTGCTAACATACCTCTTCCGGTAGCTATTCCGCCGGCAGCGATGAGAGGTATAGATATTTTTTCCTTTACCATAGGGATAAGGGTAAAGGTAGTGGTTTCATCACGGCCATTATGACCACCTGCCTCAAAACCTTCGGCAACAACGGCATCTACCCCTGCTTCTTCAGATTTCATGGCGAATTTCACACTGCTAACAACGTGAACCACTTTAATGCCATGCTCCTGTAGATGCTTGGTCCAGGTCTTAGGATTTCCGGCAGAGGTAAATACAATCTTTACTTCCTCTTCGATAATGATCTTTATGATCTTATCGATCTCCGGATAGAGCATAGGAACATTAACGGCGAAAGGTTTACTGGTCGCTTTTTTACATTTCTGAATATGCTCCCTAAGAATGTCAGGATACATAGAGCCAGACCCAATTATTCCCAGTCCGCCGGCATTTGAAACCGCACTGGCAAGTTTCCAGCCACTAGCCCAGATCATTCCCGCCTGGATTAAAGGATATTCTATATTAAAAAGTTGGGTGATCGTATTTGTGGTAGCCATTATTTAAAAGGATATAAGTAATTCCTGAATAATTTTATTCAAACATAATAATATAAATCCCGCCGGAAAAGCCGGCAGGATCTATTTCTATAATAATTTGATTTTTTAAAATGCTTACCCGTTGCCGGGAATGTGCTCATCAGGAAATAACCCCAGAACCTAACAGTTCCTCATTTTTATACCAGGCCACGAACTGACCTTCAGTTATAGATGCCTGAGGTTCGTCAAAGATTACATACATTCCATTTTCGGTCTGGTATAGAGTTGCATCTTGTAAGGGCTGGCGATATCTTATCCTTGCTTTTACTTTAATTTCTTCATTTGCTTCAATGGCCAGGTCTCTGCGCACCCAATGTACCTCGTCCTGGGCGATAAAAAGCCCCTGGCGGTAGATGCCTGGATGATCTTTACCCTGGCCGGTGTAGATTACATTTTCATCTACATCTGTATCTATCACAAATAATGGTTCAGGAGTTCCTCCTACGGCAAGTCCCTTGCGCTGACCCTTGGTAAAATAATGTGCACCCTGGTGTTTGCCAACTACCTTTCCATCTTGCAACTGATAGTTGAATTTTTTTGAAAGGTGCTTTAATTGTGCAATCTGCGTATTGAAATTATTATCCTCTTCAAAATAGGTATTATGGTCTGCCGGAACTTCAACAATAACACCTTCCCTTGGCTTTAATTTCTGTTGAAGAAAATCGGGTAACCTAACTTTGCCAATAAAGCATAGCCCCTGGGAATCTTTCTTTTCTGCTGTTACCAGGTTTTGTTCTGCTGCGATCTTCCTAACTTCAGATTTTTGTAATTCGCCAATAGGGAAGAGGGTTTTAGAAAGCTGTTCCTGGGTTAACTGGCAAAGAAAATAAGACTGATCCTTATTGTTGTCCTTCCCAGATAAAAGTTGATATACCGTTTCGCCTTCCTTTTCAAATTCCGCTTTTCGGCAATAATGGCCTGTAGCAACATAATCTGCTCCTAAGGATAAAGCAATATTCATAAAAACGTCGAACTTGATCTCTCGGTTACAAAGTACATCTGGATTTGGAGTCCGGCCTTTTTCGTATTCATTGAACATATAGTCTACGATACGCTCTTTATATTGTTCACTTAGGTCTACGGTCTGGAACGGAATACCCAGTTTATCGGCGACCATCATGGCATCATTGCTATCATCAAGCCAGGGACATTCGTCTGAAATGGTAACCGAATCATCGTGCCAGTTCTTCATAAACAGCCCAATCACTTCATAGCCCTGCTCCTTTAAAAGATAGGCTGAAACACTAGAATCTACACCTCCGGACAAACCGACTACAACTTTTTTCATTCTCCTCAATTTATTTTTTTGCTATGACCGATTTAAGAGTCGGATTAGCGGGCACAAAATTACGAAATAAAAAAAGGTGGCGAAAGCCACCTTTATAATATGAAAAGGAGATCTGTTATTTTGCAAAAACGATTTCTACACCTGGTAGTTCAGGGCTTGTAAATATAAACTCAGTGCTTCCGTTAAAATTTATATTACCGGTCGTATTTCCAACTGAAGGAACGAAGAAGGTATAACTGCTGCCTCCATTATATGACCAATTTCCTGGTGTTACCCCTTCAGATTCACAATTGCCTTCCGATTCTTCAAAAAATTCAGAATTTCCGGAACCATTGGCATTAAACTCTATATAAGAATTTTGATTACAATCATTCAAAGTGTTTTGCCCTCCTATGGGTCTTACAGATTCCAGGAACCATTTCCCAACAATTTCTGATCCATCACTAGAACCTGAATCGTCATCATCGCTACAGGCGGCGAATAGACTAATTGATAATAATAGAATTAAGAACTTTTTCATAAGTAGTTATTTTAGTTAATCAAATATATTCAATTTTAATAATCTTCTTCACTTTCTATTTTTCCCTCCTCATAATATATCCAATGTCCAGACTTTCTGCCTTCAGAATAAAATCCTTCTATCGTCTTTACACCTTTTACAGTATAATACGCGGCAGGCCCATGTAACTGCCCTTTCCTGTAGGTTAGTTTTTTTGTTATCTGGCCATTGTCTGCATAAATAATACTGAGTCCGTCTTTTTCTCCTTTAGAATATTCGGTCTTTTCGGCAAGATTTCCGTTTTTAAAATACGTTTTTTGAATCCCGTGAAGTGTATCGTTCTTATATTCTTCAGTCATCATAATGCTATCTGATTCCTGATGAAAATATACCCATTCACCTTCACGTCTCTTATTCACCATTTTTCCCTTATTAATAGGAAAGCCTTTTTGGGTATAGTAAGTAACCTGAACCGAATCTTTTCCTTTTTCGAAATTCATGATCGCCGCGGGGTGATCATAAAATCCTTTTTTGTAAAATTTGAAAATTCCAATCTCTTCTCCATGTTCAAATGCTCCTTCAAATTTTGGGTTGGTAGTGCCTTCAAAATTTTGTTTCCAGACTCCATGACGGCGACCCTGCTCGTCAAACTGGTTGTTTTGTGATTTGCAGATGCCTGAAGAACAAATTAATGCAGATAAAAAAAATATATATTTATTCATTTTTTAAAAAGATAAAACATTATCATGTTCGATTTGGTTCTAATGGTATAAAAATCAGGAACTGATCACTAACTAGAACTTATAATTTTGAATTTTATTTTAGAAGAAACGAAGTTACGTATTCTTGAACTTATCATAAGTTTCAGATTCCCTTTTTGAGAAGATGATGATTTTCAAATTAAAGATAGTGCAGTAGTCATGCCATACCCAGGATCCAATCCTTTGCCTGTTAATGAGTTCTTTCTTAGGTTTAAAAAAGAAGATTGATCAGGTGGATTAAAATTTTCCATTCAGTTTTATGGATTAAACAGAAGTCTGTCAAAAAAATCTAGCTCTATCGTAATTTTGGATGAGACATAAAAAAAGGCCTTGTAAATACAAAGCCTTTTTATTGATTATGTGTGACGTTACTAACGTTTCTGTTTCTTTTGCTGCTCTTCAGCCTGTTCCATCATTTCCTGAAACTTTTTCGTAAACCTGTTCTGTTTCTTAGGTTTCTTTTTATTCTCCTGGATTTTCGCATGGATCTTATCCTCATCGATGATCGCATATTTTATTACTAGCATGATACCTATAGTAATAAGGTTAGAGGTAAAGTAATACAGGGATAATCCACTCGCATAGTTGTTGAAGAATATCAACATGATAAGCGGAGATAGATACATAAGAAACTTCATGTTAGGCATTCCAGGTTGCTGGCTTGCCTGCATGTTCTGTCCTGTAGTCATCATCATATAGATGAATATGGCGATAGAGGCCAGGATTGGAAATAAACTTACGTGATCCCCATAGAATGGGATAGTAAATGGTAATTCAGCTATCGTATCATAACTTGAAAGGTCGTCTGCCCAAAGGAAACTTTTCTGCCTTAGCTGAAAAGCACTCGGGAAGAACTGGAATAAAGCATAAAATACCGGAATCTGCATAAGTGCAGGTAAACATCCGCTCATAGGACTGGCTCCCGCCTTGCTATAAAGCTTCATGGTTTCCTGCTGTTTCTTCATCGCGTTATCCTTATACTTCTCGTTAAGTTCATTGATCTCTGGCCTAAGGATCTTCATTTTGGCCTGAGACAGATAAGACTTATATGTTACAGGAGATAATACAATCCTGACTACAATGGTCATGGCAATGATTGCAAGACCGTAGCTTGGAAGTACTCCTGCCAAAAATGCGAAAAATGGTATGAAAAGATATTTGTTGATCCATCCAAAAATTCCCCACCCAAGTGGAATGATCTCATCCAGGTTGCGGTCATAATCGTTCAGGATCTTATAATCTGAAGGACCATAATACCAGTTCATATTATAATTCAACTCACCGGCTTTAAGGTCTAAAGGAATAGTAGAAGCGAATGTTTTTGTAAAAACAGTATCAACCTCTTCATCTTCCACCAGGTTTTCTACTTCAAATTTAGCCGTTTTAAAAGGAGTATCTGTTAATAAAATAGAAGTGAAGAAGTGTTGTCTGTATGCTATATAGCTCACATTTTCGTCCTCATCATCTCCGCTGGACAAGTGATCGTCATCACCTCCATCATATTCATAAATAAGGTCTGTATACCTATTCTCGTAAGATATACTTTTCGCATGGCGGTAGCCCTTCAGTTTCCAATCCAGTACAGGATTTTCGGCCGTGTTTAGTACGTCGGTAAGACCCTGTGAACGGATAGTGAAATCGAGCATATATTCTCCCGGACGCAGCGCATAGCGATACTCCAGGTATTCATCTTCAGAAACCTTAAGTTTCATGGAAAGAACCTGGTTCCCGTTATTTTTGGTAAGCGAGGGCTCAAAATATAAGTTTTCTGTATTTAAAGTTCTACCATCGGTAGTACTGAAATTCATATTCAACGAGGCATTGCCATCTTTAATGAGATGAACCGGAATAGAATCGTAAGTCTTGAAATTTTTAAGCCTTGCTTCTTCAATATAACCTCCTTTATTAGAGATCTTAAGCTCTAGAACGTCATTGGAGATGGTAGTTGTACCTCCCTGGGCAGAAGCCAGAGTTTCAGAATAACCAAAAGCTCCTAGTCTGCGCTGTGCATCTGCCAGCGAAGTAGAGTCATTTTGTGCGGTTCTGGTTGCCGGTAGGTTATCTGGGGTTTGAGATTCCTGGAGATTTTGTTGAACCTGTTCAGTAGTAGTTTCATCTACAGCTTCGGTCTCTTCAGGAGTGTTATTGTAAAGCATCCATAAAAGGATACCACCAATTAGAATAAATCCAATTATAGATTGAATATCTATTTTCTTTTCTTCCATTATTTATTTTTACTTAATCTTCCTTTGACAAAAAAACGACCAATTCTTATTTCTGTGCCATCTTGGCATTTTTTCGTTTTACAGAATGTTCATGTGCAGCTTTTACAAATGATACAAAAAGAGGATGTGGATTGGCCACGGTACTTTTATATTCAGGATGATATTGTACGCCTACAAACCATGGGTGATCTTTTAATTCTATGATCTCCACAAGACCGGTCTCGGGATTGATCCCGGTACTAAGCATTCCTGCGTTCTCAAGTTGTTCTTTGTATTTGTTATTATATTCGTAACGGTGGCGATGGCGTTCCTTGATTTTATCGGTTCCATAGACCTCATGAATAATAGATCCTTCTGTTAAATCACAGTCCCATGAACCTAAGCGCATAGTCCCTCCTTTATGAGTAACTTCTTTTTGAGCTTCCATAAGGTCGATCACAGGATGCGTGGTATCTGCATCCATTTCAGTAGAATTTGCTCCTTTTAGCTGTAATACATTCCTGGCGAATTCTATCACCGCCATTTGCATACCTAGGCAAATTCCAAGGAATGGAAGGTCGTTTTCACGGGCATATCTTACCGCATCTATCTTACCTTCAATTCCACGTTCACCAAAACCTGGAGCTACAAGGACCCCGTCAAGATGGCTTATTTTGTTATGAATAGTGCTGTCATTGATGAATTCTGAATGAATATATTCCACATTCACATAAACTTCATTTTCGGCGCCAGCATGTATAAATGCCTCAAGGATAGATTTATAAGAATCCTGAAGCTCCACGTATTTACCAATAAGGCCAATATGAACTTCGGCTTTAGGATTTTTGTGTCTTTTTAAGAATTGGTTCCACCTGTCCAGGTTTGGAGTAGAGTCATCTGGTAAAGCCAGTTTCTTCAGTACCACTTTATCCAGACCTTCTTCCAGCATCATGTTAGGTACATCATAGATGGTTGGCGCATCGATGCTCTGGATCACCGCCTCCTGACGTACGTTACAGAAAATAGCGAGTTTTCTGCGAATATCATCTGATAGTTCGTGCTCTGTACGGCATACCAGGATATCAGCTTTTATACCACTTTCCATCAAAGTCTTTACACTGTGCTGGGTTGGTTTAGTCTTTAATTCGCCGGCTGCAGAAAGGTAGGGTACAAGGGTAAGATGAATAACCAAAGCATTATCATCTCCAAGTTCCCATTTTAACTGTCTTACTGCTTCAATGTATGGTAAAGACTCAATATCACCAACGGTTCCTCCAATTTCTGTAATTACGATATCATAATCACCATTCTTTCCCAGGATCTGAATTCTTTCTTTAATTTCATTGGTGATATGAGGGACCACCTGAACGGTTTTTCCAAGGAATTCACCGCGTCTTTCTTTTTCTATAACGCTTTGGTAAATTCTTCCTGTAGTGACATTATTTGCCTGGGAAGTATTAACATTTAGAAAACGTTCATAATGACCAAGATCCAGGTCTGTTTCAGCACCATCTTCAGTTACATAACATTCTCCGTGCTCGTAGGGGTTTAGGGTTCCCGGATCTACATTAATATATGGATCCAGTTTCTGAATAGTAGCTTTAAAGCCCCTTGCCTGCAATAACTTTGCTAAAGAAGCAGCAATAATCCCTTTTCCCAGGGAAGATGATACACCTCCTGTAACAAAAATATACTTGGTATCGGCCATTTTAATTCTAGTTTGTTGTGTTGTTTATTCAGGGCGCTAAATTACAAAGAAGAATAGAAAAAGCAGCCAATTTAGAAAGCTAATATTAAGAGCTTTTTAACGATAGTAACAGCTAGGATCTGGGGCGTGGATATCTTTTTCTTATCTGTCTTAACAGGCCTTCCAGGCTGTTTATTTTAAGTTCGAATACCTGTTGCATCTGGTCGCCAAGTTTTCCTGGAGGGAATCCTTTTTGCCTGAACCATACGTAATATGGCTCTGGAATATCTGAAAGATAGTAGTCCTTATATTTGCCAAAGTGCATTTTTGCATAAGCAAGTTCGAGTAGTTTATTTGGATCTGGCTGCACTTAGCTCTGTGAGATTTAAGAATTCTGAAAGTTCCAGGAACTTCTTTTTATTCATGGGTTTTACCATGTATTTTATCACAGCCGGAAAATCCTGGGCCTTATCTATGTCCATTTTGCTGGTGCTGGAGGTGAGAAGGATCACTTCATGCTTCAAATTATCGGCCTGCATGGCATTTAAAAAATCCCATCCATTCATTAAGGGCATATTCAGATCTAAAAATATAAGGGCATCTTTATCGTTTTTCAGGATGCTAAATGCCTCTTCAGGATCTGTAAAATCGATTATTTCACCAGTGTATCCTTCTAGTTCAAATAACTTTTTGGTAATGAAATTCGATATAGGCTGGTCATCTATCAAATAGATCTTCTTCATAGTTCAGCGGCCTTAAGTTCAATTAATTCTTTGGATGCCATTTCCACAACTTCCTTTAAAACCTCATCCATTTCTCTGGCACTTGAAATTAGTTTCGGGACCAGTTCTTTGCGGCATGTTTCATCATCCATAAACTCAAAAAGGTCTATAATTCCCTGTATCCTTGAAAGTGGTTCCCGCACATTATGAGCATTCAAAGCTGAAATATGCAGTAATTTTTCATTCTTTAGAGCGATCTCGCTTGTTCTGGCTTTGATCGTTTCTTTTTGGTTGAGAACAATTCTCTGGATCTCTTCATTTTTCTCTTTGATCGTAAGATAGGCATCAGAAAGGTTCTGATTCTGAATGGCAAGTTGCCGTTTAAGATAGATCTCACTGAATTTTGCCTGTATACAATCAACCATTAATTTCAGGATATCCACATCCCCAACAGAAAACGCTTTGTTTTGATCAGCGAGCAAAGATACTAATACTTTTCGTTCCTTTTTATCAAAACACCAGCCCCAGAGCACAGGATCATAAAGAGCGTTCAACTCCACTTTTTCTTTAACCAGCTTGTCTGGGATCTCGTTGGTGATAAGAGGAATTCCCTCTTTAAATAGCTCATATTCATAGGGCAATAGATCGGTTTCACCTTTAAGGTCGAACCAGATCTTGTTTCCATATAATTCAAAAGTGAATAGTTTATCACCTTGAAAAATAGTCATTCTTATAATATGAAAATTGAGCAGGTATTTTAAATGGGTCTTACAAACTTCTGCTACCTCTTCAAGGTCTGAACATCGATTTACCTCATTGGCAAATTTAGAGTATGCCTCATAAGTGATCCTGTAAAGCTGAGAAGTATTTTGAGATAGATTATGCATTTAAAAAAGGTCGTTCCTATTCAGGAGTCTCCAGTAGTTCGTTATCGATCTTGATACCAGAGACATCAGCAATGGTATTCAGCATATTTACCAGGTCTGCCTGCGCCATTAATTCCTGAATTTCCTTAGCAGTAAATCCAGCTTTTTCCAACTCAGAAAAATCTTCATCGGTTATTTGAGAATGTTCCAGAGCTGCTTTCGTAACGATCTGTACAGCGATCCTGTAACTAACAGGCATAGAAGGCGAATTCAAACTCTGGGTTGCGCGAAATCCTTCTTCTTGGGAAATCATCGAGCTCATGCTGTCTGCGAAAATCCCGTGGGCATGTGAACAGTAATTACAGCCACGTTGTTTGGATACATTATAAATGATTAACTGTTTAAGCACGTTGGGAACCTGGCCTTCCATCAGGGTATTTTTTAATTTGCTCCAGTTACCTTTTAGTAAAAGTGCATTGTCGCCCTGGCATTTAAACCAGTTAAGAACAAATGGTAATTGTAAGGTCTTCTTTGTGTCATCATAAATGGCTCTAACTTCTGCAGTTGCATCGTTATAAGACACCATTTTATATCTTGAATGGGTTTGGGGTATAGATTGATTCATGGTACTTTGTAGGGCTAAGTTTAGATTTTCATTATTTTTTAGACTGTAAATATTAAAGTTATTCTTCAGTTTACATTGGGATGTATAGACTTTAACTAATTATATAGGAATTCTTACGTATAAAAAGTTATTATGTAGGTATTTTATTACGTTTTATCGGAGTTAAATATTTGATAATCCCTACTGCTCCTCTAAATGGTATTTCTAGATTTATCCTTTCAAATTTACTTACGCATTATGGCAATTTTCGGATCTATTATAAAAAGTATTATCGACCTAAAAGAAACGCTTACGCCAGAGGGAGAGGCCGTTAAAGACCAGGAAGAGGTGCTTACTGGCCTTTTAAAAAAAGCAAAGGACACCGCTTTTGGCAAGCATTATAAGTTCGAGGCGATACTGGATTCTGGTAATGTTAGAAAAGCCTTTGCAGATAAGGTGCCATATTTCGATTATAATAAAATAGATAAGGAATGGTGGTACAAATATCACGAAGGTGAGGAGAATGTGACCTGGCCGGGAAAACCACCTTATTTTGCTTTAAGTTCCGGGACTACCGGTAAGAGCAGCAAGAGAATTCCCGTTACCGAAGAAATGGTGGAAGCCATTAGAAAAGCTGGTATAAAACAGGTAAGTGCTTTAAGTAATTTCGACCTGCCGCCAGATTTCTTTGAAAAGGAAATCATGATGCTGGGAAGCTCAACAGACCTTCAAAAAGAGGGTGATCACCAGGAAGGTGAAATTAGCGGGATTAGCGCCAGCAGAATTCCCTTCTGGTTCCGGGGATATTATAAGCCGGGCGAGGAAATTTCTAAAATTGATGAATGGGATGACCGCGTAAAGAAAATTGCTGAAAAAGCCGAAGAATGGGATATAGGTGCATTGAGCGGAATTCCTTCCTGGATGGAACTTATGCTCAAGAAAGTTATCGAGCATCACAACCTGAATCATATCCATGAGATCTGGCCGAATCTTCAGGTGTATACTTCTGGTGGTGTAGCCTTCGAACCTTACGAGAAAAGTTTTAATGCACTTCTTGGTAAACCGATACAGGTGATAGATACCTATCTGGCTTCAGAAGGTTTTCTTGCCTTACAGGACAGGCCAGATACGCACTCAATGAGATTGATCACAGATAATGGCGTCTACTTTGAGTTCGTACCTTTTAAGCCAGACTATATTAACCAGGATGGTTCACTAACAGAAGATGCCCCGGTAATTTCTCTTGATGAAGTAGAAGAAGAAAAAGATTATGTCCTCCTAATTTCTACCGTTAGCGGAGCCTGGAGGTATTTAATAGGTGATACCATTAAATTTACAGATAAATCCAGGAATGAGATCAGGATCACGGGAAGAACTAAATTCTTTTTGAATGTAGTAGGGTCCCAACTTTCTGTTAATAAAATGAACGATGCGGTTCAGGAACTGGAAAATAAATTTGAAATCAGGATCCCGGAATTTGTCGTAGCAGCGAAAAGAGGAGAAGATGGAGAGTATTATCACTACTGGTATCTTGGAACCGAAGATAAGGCAGAGAATAATAAATTAGCCAATGCTCTAGATGAGGCATTAATGAATGCCAATAAAAATTATAAAGTAGCCAGATCCAAGGCACTAAAGGGTGTCAGGGTGATAACTATAGATCCTAATATGTTCCATGAGTGGAACGCAAAAAATAAGAAAAAGGGAGGTCAGGTTAAAATGGAAAAAGTAATGAATGAGGAGAAGTTTGCCGAGTGGGAAAAGTTCGTTAAAGAACAATAGCACATTTTAACCATTATGAAAATCGTCAATCAATACCATGATCTCCTCTGGAGATAAATATAATTCCTGAATACGGTTTTTATAGGTGTCTGAGAGTTTGGAATGGTTGATGATGAAATTCTTGGTGGCAATAATTTCCTCTCCTAAACCATGGTTTACGGCATAGGTGTCTGCTGCTCTTTCCGCTTCCTGTATATAATTTTTTGAGGTAAGATATTTAATGCCAAACCACACCAGGTCTGCGGCAGACCTTTCCCTGTAATCCATAATATGACCCAGCTCATGACCTATCCATCCAATAAGCACTTTTGAAGGGACAGTGGTAATATCGAAAACTTCGTCCTCTATGCTGAATTTTTCATTGATGAACACCAGATAACTCCTGTTCTTTTTACTTTTTAGCAAACTATTCACCTTAGGTTGAGCCTGCATAAAAGATTTTTTGATATTCTTCTTGAATCGAAATTCGATAGGGGTATCTTTTAATTCCGGATAATGAGAGAGGGCGACATAGACTTCTCTCCAAATGGTATCTGGAACGGTCTTGTTGGTAAACTCTAAACTGTCTTTTTGTTGCATGTTCGATTGCTGGGCATAACAAGCAGGAATGAATATTAAAGAAAATATCAGGATAAAGCCTCTTTTTAATGTGCCTGTCATATAATTCATATTATCTCCCAAATTACAACAAAATTGATGCCTTGGGAATTTTCAAGTTTTAAAATAGACTTAAATTATGTTAGACTTTCTTCCTAAAACTAAAAAAGCAGGCTATAGAGCCTGCTTTAATATCTTAACTTAAATTTTACTATCCCTTCAAGATTTCCTGTAGTCTTTGTTGAAGTTCTACATCAGACCTTAAGGCCATCGCAAGTTGCTGATATCTCTCCATGTCAAGATCGCTTTCAGTGATTACCTCCTGCATCTTTTTCTGATATTTTGGCTGGATTACTTCAATTTCAGCAACTACTGCCTTATACTTTTTATCTTCTTCGGTGGTAGTCTCAATATCTTTTTTAGGGTCCATCTCTGCCTGGTGAATCTCATTGAATCTTTGTAGTTCAAGATCCTCATTAGTGACTACTGCCATCATTTCCTGCTGAACCTGCTGATTCATCATTCTCATTTTCTGAAAAACATCTGCGAATTTTTCCAGCTCAGCATCGCTAACTTCTATTTTTTCCTGTTGTTGCGGCATTGTAGTGGATTGAGCCGTAACCGAGGCTGTACCTAATGCAAATACAAATAACAGACTACTAAATAACTTCTTCATTCTAACTTTTTATTTTATGGTTTCACACTTAAAGTTGCGAAAACTATGCCTTAGATCTGGAAATCCCCAGCCTTTAAGAACTCATCCCGATTTCTTAATAAAATTTTAACAATATACTATCCACGATTTAAGAAAACATGAGAATATCGGGTGTATATCACAAAGATTCCGGCATTCACTCTATCAAGTTTTAATCACATATTATTGTTTGTCATATTGTCGATCAATAATATTGTTCAGTTCATATATGTAAGGGGATTTTATGGGAATATTGCCATTTTGAATCGATACTATAATCAGAAATCAAAATGCAATGGACCTGAATTCTATTTCTTTTTTACATTTTTCTCATAGGTACTTATCCATTCCTCGGGTGTTATTTTACCAGATAGTTCGCCAATTAGTTGGTAAGGAATGTTTTCCACTTTCTTGAACCTGATACAGCTTTTACCCATGTCTGGTTTCTTACCAACGCATTTTCTATATTCTTCGGTAAACCAGTCAGATAGATCTTTATTGGCATAGATTCCAGAATGGTATACCGCAATATAGTTTTTTTGCGAGGCGAGATTCATGAAAGGCAGTGGAAGGGAAGTGTCACAATGGTAGCCATCGGGATATATGGAATGCGGTACCACGTAACCGATCATCCCGTAACTCATGGTCTCCTGGAAACCATCGGGAAGGTTTTCCTTGATCACCGCGCGAAGTTTGGACATGGCATCCTTTCGTTCTTCAGGTACGTTATCAATATATGCCTGCGGAGAGTCAGCTTCAATTTTCATAATATGAATTTTGGTGATACTCTAAATTTAAAGATTAAAACAGGAATAATTTAGATTTTATAAGGTCATTTCTATTTTAGAAAGCTTTATTCTTCAGTATAATTTTTCTGAAAATATGATTAATTAGAATTTGGCTGAAATTGAATACCTTAGGGTGAAAACTTTTTAATAATTAATTTCATGTGCTACCAGAAATCGCTGAACCAATCTGAAGACAATCTTACCAGGTATATGGATAAACCGCCAATAGAGGAAGGTATTCTGGCACCTTATTTTTTAAATGATGGTTTTGCTCATGACAACATTTATATCGTGCCAATGGATGAGCCAGGACACTGGTGCCGTGCAAAATGGGGCTTGGTGCCTGCTTACACCAAGCCTGAAGAGTTCTTTAAAAGCGGAAAATATAATACCCTGAACGCCCGGGATGATAAGGTTTTCGATTCGAGGTTATATTCAAAACCCATACGGGAAGGAAGGTGCCTGGTCTTTGCCGATGGTTTTTTTGAGCCGCATCATGCCGGGAAGGAAAGTCAGCCATACTTCTGTTATCTTGAAGAAAGCATAAATTATAAAGAGCGGTCTATTTTTACTTTTGCCGGAATTTATACCAATGATTCTTCAGGTAATTATTATACCTCCCTAATAACCGTTGATGCAAATCCTCTTTTTGAAAAAGTTCATAATAAAGCTAAACGTATGCCTCTTGTTTTAGATCGTAGATACGAATCTGAATGGATTTCACCAGGGCAGCCAGATACTCTGATTAAAGACATAATGCACGATGGATTTACCAATAAATCTTTTCATGCTCACCCGGTGATCAACTACCGGCTGAAAAAGAACCGTGACTTAAAGAATACGGCAAAAGTACTTGAACCCGCAGAGCCTATAGATAAAGCTCTTTCGCTTTAAGAGTTGGATATTGTAGTATTTCTTCTCCTAAAAAGAGCTATCAATCCAAAAGCCGGGCCTATTGCTAAAACCATAAAGATCAGGTTTGGGGTAATATGCTTGATGAGCATATTTAATAGCTGAATGCTGAAAATTGTAATGCTGAAACCTATACAATTCACAATGGTTAAGGCTGTTCCCCTGGAATTAGAAACGGCAGTTTTCGCGACCAGGGTAGAAAACAATGGGGAATCTGCAATTACCACTAAACCCCAGAAGATTAAAAATCCGATCAGGAGGATTTCAGAATTTGCATAAAAGATCAAAGGAGAGATTAAACAACAGATACCTGATAAAAATAATGCTCCTCCAGCTGTCCTTTTTACCCCGTTCTTTTCAGAAAAATAGCCCCCAAGAACGCAGGCGATTCCTCCCAATCCTATTACCAGGAACGAAATGAGAGCTATGCTGAATTCGGCTGCGGGATGAATTTGCTTATAGAAGCTCAGGATCACCGGGACAAAAGCCCAGAAAGCATATAGCTCCCACATATGCCCGAAATAACCAAAAGCAGCTGAGCGAAAATCTGGATTTTTAAAGATCTTGAAGATCAGGCTTAGATCTGGTTTTTGTAAACCCGAACGATATGGACCATCTGGCACCAGCCAGAGAATTAAAATCCCACCTGAAAAGGCTAGTGTGCAGGTAAAATAGATAACCCATCGCCACTCCAGATTGATATTACCGGAAATTTCTTTAAGCAAATGAGGAAATGCGGTTCCCAGCACTAAAGCTCCAACAAGATAACCCAGGGATTTACCCAGACCTTTATCAAAATAATCTGAGGCTATTTTCATACCTACCGGATAAATTCCCGCGAGGCTGAAACCGGTGAGAAACCGGAAGCTCATCAAACTGAAAAAACCATTATTATCTAAAAGCATTCCCGAGTTAAAAATGGCGCCAAGCATGGCACAGAAAAAGAACACTTTTGATGGAGAGAACCTGTCTGAGATCGTTAGAAAGGCAAAACTCAAAGTTCCCAGGATAAAGCCAAACTGTACGGAAGAGGTAAGATGTCCCAGGGCACCTGCCTCAAGGCTGAACTCACTCACCAGGTCTGGCATAACTGCATTGCCGGCAAACCAGAGCGAAGTACAGCAAAACTGCGCTAAAACGATAACAGGCAATATCCTGGCGTTTGTTTTCAAAGAAATTCCTGATTGTTATTGGTGAGATCGTGATTTTCTTTTCCGGTATGCTGGGTAGTGGCAGGTTCAAAAAGCATCACATGTACCTCTTCCTCAGCAATGGGCCTATGTTCAACTCCACGGGGTACAATAAAAAATTCATTTTCATTAAGCTCTACGGTTTGGTCCCGGAATTCTATCTTCAGCTTTCCTTTAACGATCCAGAACATTTCATCTTCATCTTCATGGGAATGCCAGATAAATTCACCTTTTAGTTTCGCCAGTTTTACCTGCTGGCCATTTAATTTGCCAACGATCCTAGGATTCCAGTGATCGTAGAATTTTTCGAACATGTTCTTTACATTCACTTTTCTCATGGCTTTTCCGGGTTTTTATGATCGTAACTTAAAACTCTTTTCAGTATCCATTCTTGGTTTCTTAAGATCCATACATGGGTAAATTTAGCTGAACTGGTTTTGTACATTTCCTTACCCGGTTCTTTGATATAAAAATCGTGAATTCCCTGCTGTATGGCCCCATATAGTTTACCATTATCAAATAATGGATATACTTCCATGCTGCCCGGGGTGAGCTTCCGGATTGGTTTTTTCGAAGCACTAGAACATATATTATTTCTCATGTTCCGGAGGAAATCCTCTTTATTTTCAGTTAAACCTCCCTGGTCGTGAAAGAATTCAAGATCTGCGCTAATAAAACCTTCAAATTCGCTGATCTTGCATTCATTGAATCCAAGGTTGAATAACAAACTGTCCTGAATTTTCAGATTTTTAAAAAGTGCAGAGTCATGGTTAACCTGTGCAGATAGACCGAAACCATGAAAAAGTACAATTAAAAATGAAATTATTCCTTTCATAAGGTTTGAAGCATTATTGCAATAACCAAAGATAGGCTTCTGCGAAATAACCTCTCCACATGGCTTCATTATGTTCGCCATCTTTTACATAGTTTACCTTGTAATTTTTAGAGCTAAGACCATTATTAGTGAGTAAAGAGACCATATTTTTAAGATCCGGGACCATTTCTTCAGACTCTGCTGTTCCTGCCAGGAAATAGAACCTGGTATTTTTTTCAAAGTCAGTCGCTTCAGCAAGTTCATAGATCTTTTGATTGAACCAGAAAGAGGGGGAAAAAACACCTATCATTCCAAAGGTGTCTGGATATTTTAGGGCGGCATAAAAGGAAACCAGACCTCCCAGGGAAGACCCGAATATTCCCGTGTTTTCCCTACCAGTATATGTTCTGTAAGTTCTATCTATATGCGGTTTTAATTCTTCTAATATAAAAGCCAGGTAAGCATCTGCTTTCCCGCCTCCATATTTATCATGAGGATAAGGCGTAAGCTCATCTATCCTTTTGTTGCCTCCATGCTCAATCCCCACAATAATAGTTTCTGGATTTTTTAAACTGTCCAGACTTTCATCTACCTCCCATTCTCCAACGTAAGAAGTTTCACGGTCAAATAGATTCTGGCCGTCGTGCATATAGATGACAGGATATTTTTTTTCAGAGTTAGGATAGCTTTCAGGCAAGTATATCCAGATCTTTTTCAGGGTATCTAGTTTCTCCGATTCAAATTCAAGAGAAGTCACATTTTTAGATGCTGTGCCTTGGGCACATACACTGGAGGTTAGTAGGTACAGGAAGCAGATTATTAGATTTCGGATCATCAAGGGGTCAGATTTTAATTCAGTTCAAAATAAAGCTAACTTTATACAAAATGCAACTTATAAGGCTAGGCTGTGATTAAAATAATACTGATTAAGTAATAATGTATAATTAACATCGTTTAAGGTTTAGCAAAATTTATTAAAATTCAGACTTATGAAAAATTGGAGAAAATTTGGATTTTTCCTCGGAAGCCTTCTTGTTTTTAGTTCCTGTAGTGATGATGATAACGGGGCGGGGAATGAAGTTGATTTGAATGCTCGTTATTTTAACGCAGATGTACATGTTCGTACTTCCAGTCTTCCCCAGAATATCCTGGATTATATTACAACCAATTATCCGGGTGTTACCATTAGGGAAGCAGAGATCGAGGACAATAACAATTTTGAGATCTACTTGAGCAACGGCTTGGAGCTTATTTTTAACCAGGATGGAGATTTCCTTGGTATCGATGATGATGGTGATGATGATTTTGGAGATGAATATCTCCAGATTTCGGAGATCCCTCAAAATATCCTTGATTTTATTGCAGCTAATTATCCTGGTGTGGATATCGATGAAGCAGAGAGAGAGAATAATGGTAATTATGAGATAGAACTTGAAAATGACGTGGAGTTAATATTTGATGCTAACGGAAATTTCCTGGGACTGGGAGAAGATGAAAATGACGACGACCAGGATGATGAAGAAATAAATCCTGCAGATCTTCCTCAAAATATCCTCGATTATATAAGCGAGAATTATCCAGACAATACAATAATAGAAGCCGAGATAGAAGATGATGGGAAATATGAAGTTACCCTGAATAACGGTGTGGAACTGGAATTTGATTCTGAAGGGAATTTTCTAAATGCCGAAGACGGTAACGGTGAAGATGATGATGATGACAATGATGGGGATGATGATTAGTATCTGCTAATATATCTAAGTTTAAAGCCTCTTATAAAAAAGGGGCTTTTTTATTTACATTCAAAACAATGTATTAAAGAAGAATTCTCCAGATTCAGATCTTCAGAACCTTTTAGAGGTTTATCTAAAACTCCTTTTTCCTGTATTATTGAATGGAAACTCAGGGCATATTCAACTAAATTATCTCTCCTGTTTTTTAATTTCTCGCTTATTTCAGCCTGGTCGAGTTTAGAGATCTGCTCTGGCCATACCTGGAAAGCTTCCTCGATAGCTTCATTAGATAGCGATTTTTGCAGTTGCTTTGCCTGTTCTGTATATATTTTTTCTGGTGTATCCATTAAAAAGTAGCGATCAAAGGGATATACAAGGCCAGGCATATAGTCTATTTCCTTTTGGAAAGGCCTTACTAGTGGTTCAATTTTTTCATTGGTGATGATTGAAGGTATCACTCCGCTTAGGTTAAAAAAGGCATTGTCGCGATCTCCAGCCAGGGGAATTGCTTTCAGCTTATTGTCTTCTCTCACCAGAACCCAGCCCCATTGTTCGGCGTGGCGGTCCCAGTCACCAATCAGCAGATCAAACAACCTGGCTTTTATTAAAGCAGCCCTGTCTATACTGAGGTTATCTCCTTTCTCCTGTTTTAATTCCTGAAGGTCTTTGGTTTCCACGATCTCGTCCACATTGTCGAAGGTAGTCCAATTCTTTTTGCTTTCGGTTTCATATTCCAGCAGGTACAGGCGGTTGCCATATTTTTTGCTGTACTCACCCAGGGCATCCTGTTCAGGAATAAATAACATGTTAGGATGCGTATGAAGTACACCGGAAATTTCAGCAAGTTTTGCGGCCAGAATAGCGCCAAACGGATGTTGGGCAGAAATCCCGTCTACGATGATATTCTCAAGCCCCAGGTCCTCAGCTATTTCAGGGATAAGTTTCTTTGGGTCCTTGGTAACGCTTCTAAGAGTGTAGATAGTACCATTCTTGCTTTCCAGTTTTAAAGAATGAGTTTGCTTCCCGCCACCTTCTTTTTTGATCTTCATTCCTCCTTTCAGGGTATCCAGAAAAGCGATTGGGACTTTTACGGGGGTGGACCAGGCCTCCCGATAGTTTTTGCCCTGCATGAATTCCTTTAAAAAATCACCTTCATAGAGACTGCTCGGGGCCACGAGAACCGAATCATGATCTTTGAAATCGATCCTTTCCAGATCTTCAAAATTCATTATCTCACAGGTGTCGAATTCTTTATCGGTGCTTGAAACCGACCAGTATACGAGTGCCAGGAACACGATGAAAAGAATCGCAACGAAAGCAAATATTTTTTTCATTTAGGAC
>JBFIMP010000003.1:0-31601 GCA_041611635.1 Christiangramia sp. | reverse complement strand
ATATCTACTCCCTCCCTTTTTACGGTCTTTAGCTTGGTTCCCATTTTGGGATTTACCAGGGCTACTACCAGACTGGCCATCGCCAGCAATACCAGGATAAGTTTTATGATTGGTTTGGAGCGCGAACGGTTTGGTGCAAGGTGCTTTAATAGATTGCTGCTGGCAAATTTCTTCCGGGTCCTGTTCTGCCAGAAAATAAAAATAAGGAACAACAGGACGATCACCGGGATCACCAGTAATAACCAAAACCATATTTTTTCTTCCAGTACAAACATTCTATATAAAACTTCTAAATAGGGTGAGTCTTAATAATATCTCGAATAATAGCAGGATTCCGGCTAACAGGATCAATGGCCGGTATTTTTCATCATAATTGTAATAACGAAATTCTTCAATCTCGGTCTTTTCAAGTGAATCGATCTCGTTATAGATCTCCTCAAGCTTTTCATTATCTGTAGCCCTGAAATATTTCCCACCAGTAGCTGCGGCGATGTCTTTAAGAAGCTCTTCATCGATCTCTACCTGTACCCGGCCAAACTGGATTCTACCGCCGGGAGACATGGCGATTGGCGAAAGAGCCATCCCGTTGCTACCAACTCCAATGGTATAAACCTTGATCCCGAATTCAACCGCAAGTTCGCTGGCGGTATTAGGATCTATAAAACCTGCATTATTTACACCATCTGTAAGCAGAATAATAACTTTACTTTCTGCCTCGCTGTCTTTAAGCCTATTTACCGCGGTAGCTAAGCCCGATCCTATAGCCGTACCGTTTTCAAGGACATTATTATATTCTATATCTTCCAGGGCGTTAAGCACGATCGTTTTATCGCTGGTTATAGGAGTTTTGGTGAAACTCTCACCGGCATATGCCACCAGCCCGATACGATCTCCTGGCCTGTCTTTTACGAATTCCTCTGCAACCGCTTTTAAGGCATCCAACCGGTTTGGTTGCAGGTCTCTAGCCAGCATGCTGGCCGAAACATCTATCGCCATTACGATATCTATTCCCTGTGAGCTGCTGGTTTCAGTAGAAACATCTACTGTTCTTGGCCTGGCCATGGCTACAATGATAAAGGAAAGAGCCAGTAATCGCAGCAGGAAAAGCACTGGCCTAAATTTTGGCAATACTCCTGACTTAGCCTTGAATCCTTTGGTAGTGGATATTTTTAATTCAGCAGTTTGCTTGTTTCGTTTCCACACATACCAGGCTATTGCCAGCGGAAGCAGCAGGAACAACCAGAAAAATTCCGGATTTTCAAATGTGAAATTAGCAAACATTATTCGTTCAGGTTATTAATTTCTACCGAGTTAATTATACGCTGGGTAATCTCCCTGGCATACTGATCATTTTCATTGTATATGACCATAATCTGCTCAAAACCTCCTTTTTCAGCAAAGTTCAGGATCTCATATTCATTCGGGATAGATTCCCCGGTCAACGGGTTTTCAGCCTCCAGAGTTCCGAAAATCTTGGTTCCCTTGGTGCCGTTCACGGTGGTAAAATCCTCCTGTTTCATTATTATATTACGTGCCCCCTGGGCTTCAAGATTAGTGTAAATTCCGTCTATAGCCTTTTTAGCATCAAAGTTCACCTCGCCCTGGAATTTTATAGTGCTTAGGGTCACATAGAAATTGCTTAGCAGGCTTCCATAGATAAAGGTCTCTGAACCTACCATCATCTGCTGCACATCCTGTGGCATATCTATCTCCCCCCGCACAAGAACTTCGGGCGTTGTCACCGCTACCGATGGATTACCGTATTCACTTCTAATCCAATCGCCTTCCAGCAATTCTTTTGTTGGATGACCTAAATATGTATCCTTCACATAAGTATAACCTTTGGTAGCTATAAGCGCGGTCACACCTATAATGATAACAACGATCCCGGCAAGAATACCAAGAATAATTCGCCGTTTCTTCCTTTTTCTAGCCTGTTCTTCCCTAAAAGCTTCATCCTGAAGCAATTCTTCCTCTGTAGGCTCTGGTACAGATGCCCTAAGGTCATCGATAATATGTTGTGTTTTTGATCGATCCTCTTTTGCTGTGATCACATCTGGTTTAGACCTCGCAAATTTAGCCAGATCGGCACGTCTTAAAATCTTTTCAAAATCCCTGATAGTTTCATCGGTAAGATTCAGTTTCCCTTTTCGTTTCTGATCTTCCAGGTAAAGGATCAATTCGTTTGTGGTTCTTTCAAGCCCGTGATCATAGATCTTCCTGTCCAGGTATTTACGCACAGCAAAACTTAGCTGAGAATAATATTCCTTTATTTCCCGTTTTTCCAGATATTGCGCCTGGTCCAGTTTCTGCAACTCGGCCATAGCCTCTTCATATGGCGGCAATTCAAATTCTGCTGCCTCTTTTTTCTTTTTCCTGATGATCAAAAATGCTACCAGGCCAGCAATTAAGAAAATTCCCAGTAGCCACCATAACCAATCGGGAATCTGGAAACCCGGAGGCACCTCAACAGATGGTTTTATAGGATAAAGTTTTTGCTTAGTGGTGTCCACCACTACATCTTTCACCTCAACAGCGATGGAATCTGTAAAATAGGAACTGCTTGCAATAATGACTTCCTGGCTTGGGATCACATATTTCCCAGAATCGAACTTAGTTAGAAGATACTCTTTTAAAAGCCTGTAATTACCCTTTTCACGCAAGGTATCTGCATCCAGCGATTCCACTAACTCTAATGGAGAGAAGGTTTCGCCTTCAGGAAAGATCACCAGTTCCTCTGGATCTGTTTTCACCTCTATCTGGTATTTTATCTGTTCCCCGATCTTTATCTTGGAGGAGTCTATACTCGCTGAAACCTGTGATTGGGCTTCTGCAGTATTAACCAGTAATAATGAGCATATAAAAAACAGAAATCCCAGGCCACCTGAGATATTTTTAATTGAATATGTGTTTTTTAGGTTTTTAAACATTTTTCTTTTAAGCTCTTCTTTTAAAATAGCCCAGTAATTTTTTCACGTAGCTTTCATCGGTCCTGTTGCTAATAGTCCCTGCACCGCTAACCGAAAAACTCTGATGAAAATAATTCACGCGGTCATGGAAATATTTTGAATAAGACCTGCGCACCGCCTTGGAACCAGTGTCCACGTTAATATATTCCCCGGTTTCCTCATCCTGCATCTGCACTATACCCAGGTTGGGAATAGTTTGTTCCATTTTATCAAAAACCCTGATGCCCGTAAGATCATGTTTTCCCGCCACGATCTTCAAGGTATGCTGGTAATCATCGGCCATAAAATCTGAAAGAAGAAAAACGATCGCTTTCTTTTTCATGACATTAGAAAGATATTTCAGAGCCCCGGTAATATCGGTGTTCTTACCTTCTGGTTTAAACTCCAGTAATTCCCTGATAATTCGCAGCACATGTGATCTTCCTTTTTTAGGCGGAATATATAATTCTATGCGGTCTGAGAACATCATCAAACCTATTTTATCATTGTTCTTGGTTGCTGAAAAAGCAAGAGTCGCGGCGATCTCTGTAATGACCTCTTTTTTGAACTGCTCCTGGGTCCCGAACATTTCTGAACCCGAAACATCTACCATAAGCATCATGGTTAGCTCGCGCTCTTCTTCGAATACCTTTACAAATGGTTCATTATAACGGGCAGTCACGTTCCAGTCTATACTTCTAACATCGTCTCCAAACTGGTACTGCCTAACCTCGCTAAAAGTCATTCCCCTTCCCTTAAAAGTAGAATGATACTCGCCCCCAAAAACATGATCGCTCAGTCTGCGGGTCTTGATCTCAATTTTTCTGACTTTTTTAAGGAGTTCCTTTGTATCCATTTTGTTCAATAAACAATCAATAAGGATCAATAAACAATAGTTTATTTGATCATTGGTAATTGATAATTGCTAATTGTTAAGGTACTTCGATCTCGTTCACGATCTTATTGATAAGATCTTCTGAAGTAATGTTTTCGGCTTCGGCTTCATAGGTAATACCAATCCTGTGACGCAGCACATCATGCACTACTGCACGAACATCCTCTGGCACCACATAACCTCTTCGTTTAATAAAAGCGTAGCATTTTGAAGCTACGGCAAGGTTGATACTACCACGAGGAGAAGCCCCAAAGTTGATCAAAGGCTTAATGTCTTCAAGATTATATTTTTCAGGAGTACGGGTAGCAAAAACGATATCCAGGATATATTTCTCGATCTTTTCATCCATATAAACATCCCTTACGGCACTTTGCGCTCTCAGGATCTGTTCAAGATCTACCACCTGATTCACTTTTTCGAATCCGCCTTTAAGGTTGGCACGAATTATAAGCTGTTCTTCGGCCATCATGGGGTAATCTATTACTGTTTTAAGCATAAATCTATCCACCTGCGCTTCAGGTAAAGGATAGGTCCCTTCCTGTTCAACCGGGTTCTGCGTAGCCATTACCAGAAATGGCTTATCAAGTTTAAAAGTTTCGTCTCCAATGGTCACCTGCTTTTCCTGCATTGCTTCCAACAAGGCCGATTGCACTTTGGCCGGCGCACGGTTGATCTCATCTGCAAGCACAAAATTTGCGAAGATTGGTCCTTTCTTTATACTAAAATCGTTCACCTTCATATTGTAGATCATGGTACCAACAACATCTGCCGGCAAAAGATCTGGAGTGAACTGAATACGGCTAAAACTCCCATGCACAGCCTGGGCAAGGGTGTTGATCGCCAGTGTTTTCGCCAGTCCCGGAACCCCTTCTAAGAGTATATGTCCCTGGCCTAAAAGTCCTATCAGCAGGCGCTCTACCATATGCTTCTGGCCTACGATCACCTTGTTCATTTCGCGGGTGAGCAAGTCTACAAAAGCACTTTCCTTTTCAATTTTCTCGTTAATACTGGCAATATCAACAGATGAATTGTCTTCCATCATGATTTTCAGATTTTGATGTCGTGAATATACGTACTTGTTGTAAGCGTCGCAAATTGAAAATTTATTGGAATGAGAATGGTTAAAAAAAGGTTAAAATTAAAAAGGCAACACTTTACAGTATTGCCTTCAACAAAAAGTATTTTCTGAAAAAATTATAAGGTCAGCTCTCCAAGGTCTGTAGTTTCATTTGGTTTTACCTCTACAGTTCCAATAGCATAAACATTCAGGTTGCTATCTGCATCTGGAATCACCTCTAAACTATACGCTCCGGCCGGCACTCCGTTTAAAGAGAAGTTACCATCTACATCGGTATATGCAGAAATGGTTACAGACTCTCCGGTTAATACTACCAGGCTCTGGAAAGAAGTCTCAAGGTCTACAGGAAAAACTACAGTACCAACTACAACTCCCGCATCAGCTTCAGCAGATAGCCTTATCACCGGTTTAAGATTATAACCTCCATTACCAGTAGCTACTATAGATTTATCCACGTCGAAATCCAAAAGGAAAGCATAGTTCTCACCAGCTTCTAAAGTCTGGTTCAATTGCAGTTTAAGTCCAGATTGTTGTGCGCTTGGGGTATTTAATGGTTTTTCTACACCATCAACAATTACCGAGTTTTCAGATCCCAGGATCAAACGCATCTGGCTCACATATCCTGCAGGAACTTCTGTATCTGCTAAAAGCTGAGAAACACCTCCGGTAAGCTCCAACAAGTCATAAACACCGGTGTTTACCTCTCCTACGCTTACCCATCCGTCACCATCTGTATCTACCTCTGCTTCTAGTTCACTAATGGCCTCAACCTGAATTTCAATATCCTGAACATCCACGAAAACAGCATCATAATCACCGGGAGCATCGGTCATTCTTACAGTTAGATTCGCCTTTCCTTCGCCAGAAGTAGTAGAACCGTCGTCATCGCTACAACTTGTTAATCCAAGGGAAATGAAAATTGCGATCATCAAACTTTTAAAAGTTACATTTTTAAAATATCTCATAAGTAGATTTTATAGGTTATGGATGGACTAACGGCAACCTTTGTGCAAGATTTCACATAGTCTTTTTTATTTAACGAAATTTAACGGAACTTAACCCTGCATTAATAGACTTTGAGATGCTAAGATTTAATTGTTTCTTACCTTAGAAATTAAAATTGCAACCATGAAAACGGCTTTAATTACCGGTGCCACTAGCGGTATTGGAAGATCAACAGCGATTAAGTTCGCATCTGAGGGAATTAATCTTATAATCTGCGGAAGAAGAAACGACAGGCTTGAAAAATTAAAAAAGGAACTATCTGTGGAAACTTCGGTACATATCCTCAGTTTTGATGTGAGGAATCGCCAAGAAGTTCTACAGAAAATCGGGTCCCTTCCTGAAGAATTCAAGGAAATAGATATGCTGGTGAACAATGCCGGGAATGCTCATGGCCTGGATCCCATCCAGTCTGGTAGTATGGACGATTGGGATGCGATGCTGGATATCAATGTAAAAGGGCTTTTATATGTAAGTAAGGCAGTGATCCCTGGAATGATGGAAAGACAATCTGGTCATATTATTAATATTGGATCTACGGCCGGGAAAGAGGTTTACCCGAACGGAAATGTTTATTGTGCGAGCAAACATGCCGTAGATGCGATTAACCAGGGGATGAGAATAGATCTTAATGGAAATGGAATTCGCGTAGGCGCGGTCAACCCCGGACTCACCCAGACAGAGTTTAGTGATGTACGTTTTAAGGGAGATGCAGATAAGGCAGACAAAGTATACCAGGGATTTAAAGCATTACAACCCGAAGATATAGCAGATATTATCCATTTTGTGGTCACCAGACCTTATCATGTAAATATCGCAGATCTTACGGTTATGCCAACGGCACAGGCATCTAGTACGATTGTAAACAAAAAGCAAACAGCTTAAAGCCGTAAGCTTAAAGCTATAAACCATGATCAACAAACGCCTACTTATAAAAAACCTGCTTGCTCACAATGATGAGAACAGCTTTTATGACAAAAAGCGACAGTTGAATATAGGCGAAAAAGAAGGAAAGGCGAAATTCCTGAAGCATATCTGCGCCTTATCTAATTCCAATCCCGAGAACAACTCTTATATAGTGATTGGGGTAGAAGACGAAGACAGCAGCATTGTAGGTATCGATTTTTTTGATGACAGCAAGATCCAGAATCTTGTAAATGCCTACCTCAGTAATCCTCCCATAATATCTTACGAAAACATTCCTTTTCCCCATCTTCCAGACCACCTGGTGGTGGGACTGGTGACCATCAGGCCAAATCATGGTAAGATCTGCTCATTTAGAAAGAACATCTGGAAATACTACGGCGGATCGGTTTTTTTGAGGGATGGCAGCATAAGCATGCCTAAAGTTTTTGATATAGAGATCAAGGATGTGAATTCGGCCATCGTTGCTTCTATCGAAAACCACTCTCATAATAACCTCGAGTATACTTTAGATGGTGTTTTCGATTTCATGAGAAAAAGAAAGGACTATAATCCTGCTTACAGGGTGTTTAAGGAATATTTCGTGGTTTGTTGGGCCGGGAAAGAAAAGAAGATCAGGAATGAAACTTATTTTTCCAGGGTAGATATAGAACTTATCAACGAACAGGTTAAATTATTCTATTCAGATCTTGATGAAGTTAGCATCGTGGAAGACAAAGATCAGTTCAAGATCACCGAGTATGTCCATTTAGGTTTACATGACCAATTCCAGTATTATCCGCTGGAAGAGGTGGTAATCAGGTTCAGGGATAATGGCACCTATGATATAGATAGTAAACTTTTGTTCGTTCCGCCAAGATTCAATAAAAAAACACTATATCATATTTACAATACCAACAAGGCACTGATAGAAAAACTCAGGAAAGGTTTTGTGCTAAATACTGCGGAAAAGAAGGATATCAGGAATCTACCCTCCACTTATTTGTTATGTTATTTAAATAATTTTACCGAAGCTTTAACCAAGCTTGAAGAAGCCAAACCTTATCTTAAGGCCTACAGCAAGGAAGTATATCAATCCTACAAAGATAGTATGCGAATTTTAAGAAAGGTGAAATACAATTAATATGTCAAGAAAACTGGTTTTTGGAGACCTGCATGGAGGATTAAAGGCTCTAATTCAATTACTGCAAAAAATAGACCTTAACCCAAAGGACGAACTAATTTTCCTTGGAGATTATGTAGATGGCTGGAGTGATTCAGCCAATACGGTTAGCTACCTCATCGATCTTGCCAAACAAAATTCCTGCATATTTGTGAGAGGAAATCATGATGACCTCGCTCACAGATGGCTGGAAACTGGCGAAATGAACCAAAAATGGCTTGAGCATGGAGGGCAGTCCAGCCTTGATGCCTATCGTGATTTTACTGAAGAAGATAAGAGCAAACACAGGAAATTCTTCCGGGAGATGGTGAACTATCATCAGGATGAAGAAGACCGGCTTTTTGTTCATGCCGGTTTTACAAACTTACATGGCCCAGAATTAGAGTATCACGAAACCGCATTCTACTGGGACCGCACCTTATGGGAAATGGCACTATCCATGGATAATGCCCTTGAACCTGATGATGATCGTTACCCCAGAAGACTAAGTCATTTTAAAGAAATATTCATAGGCCACACCCCGGTAACGCGCATTGGAGAAACAAGCCCTGTGAATAAGGCAAACATTTGGAATGTAGATACGGGCGCGGCTTTTATGGGACCAATTTCAGCAATAGACGCATACACGAAACAAGTTTATCAAAGCGATCCAGTGCACACTTTCTACCCTGATGAGCAGGGTAGAAATTAAGCTTTTATTTATTGCGCCCTCTAAAAGACTATTCATATATTTGAAGTTCAATCTATTCCAATACCCACAGATGATTTTGGAATATTTTAAAAGCTGCACGTTTTTTGCAGCATATTGAATTATAACAGAATACTAGACCCTAAGAAATAAGAAATGAGTTTAAAGAATATACGTTTAGAAGTGATGCAAACGGTGGAGAAATCTGTTCAGGGTTTCATCGATCAGTACCTGATTCCCGTAGATGAGATCTGGCAGCCTACAGATCTGCTTCCTAACCTTCAGGATGAATCCGGGTTCGAAGAAGTTCACCAGATAAGAGAAGAAGCCAAGGAGCTTGGATACGATTTCTGGGTGGTACTTGTAGCAGATATGGTTACCGAGGAAGCTTTGCCTACTTACGAATCATGGTTAATGGATATGGAAGGCGTGGAACAACATGGAGCCAATCGTGGAGAACAGAACGGTTGGGCTAAATGGGTTCGCCATTGGACCGGTGAAGAAAACCGACATGGAGATACGCTTAACAAATACCTTTACCTTTCGGGTAGAGTAGATATGAAGGAGATCGAAAAAACGACTCAGCACCTAATAAATGATGGATTTGATATAGGAACCGGAAGGGATCCTTATAGAAATTTCATTTATACCAGTTTCCAGGAATTAGCTACAAATATCTCTCACAAGCGTGTGGGGCAGCTGGCTAAAAAGAAAGGAAACAAAATGCTTGGTAAGATGTGTAATATCATCGCTGGTGATGAAATGAGACATTATATGGCCTACAGGGAATTTGTAAAGACCATATTTGAACACGATCCAAGTGAGATGATGCTGGCATTTCAGGATATGATGAAGAAAAAGATCGTAATGCCTGCTCAGTTCATTAGAGAATCTGGCCAGGGAATTGCTGAAGCTTTTGAAAACTTCTCTAATGCCGCTCAAAGATTAGGCGTTTATACGACTTACGACTATATCGACATCCTTAAGAAGTTAAATGCGTACTGGGAGATCGACAAAATGAGATCACTCACAGACGATGCTGAAAAAGCCCGTGATTACCTGATGGCCCTTCCAGACAGGATGACCAGGATCGCAGACAGGATCGCAATTCCACAGGATCAACACCAGTTCAAATGGGTTGAGGCCAACGGAGTAGTTTAAGAAAATATCTTATATTAGAATCTATAATAAAACCCTGCCCATTGTTAGCAGGGTTTTTTAATAAGACCTGTTCTTAAAAAATGCTTATGAAAAAAATATTGTTCGCCTTCACCTGTATTCTCGCTTTTAATCTTGGGCATGCTCAAAATTCAGGCAAAAACAATGAAGTAAAACTGAATATCGCTAATACCATCGCCATAGCATCGGTAGAATTTGGCTACGAAAGATTTCTTGATGAACACCAGTCTATCGAAGCAGTTATCCTCATCAACGACAGGATAAATTATCATTCTGAAAAGGGTTCCAGAAATTTTGACACCAACAGTTTTAAAATTGGATATAACTACTATTTTGGAGAAGAATATGCCACTTCGGGATTGTATGTAAATCCCTTTCTAAAATATCGCAGCGGTGAATTCAGTGAAGATGCTCCAGATGCTGAATTTAATAGTTCATCAATAACAGATATGGATTCGTTCATTATCGGGCTGGGTTCGGGATATAAATGGAATTTTAATGACACTTTCGTGCTTGGGCCATTTATAAACATTGGTAGAAATTTTAGCGACGAGGTAAAAGACAGGTTCTCAGCGATAGAATTCAATGCCGGTTTTAATATTGGCTACAGGTTTTAAAGAAAAATCAAGCATAAAAAAACCGCTCAAATCCTGAGCGGTTTTTTTGATTTTTTTCTGGGAGTTCAGTTTAAGCCTCTTTCCACAGCTTGTAAGAAGCAAGATCCTTTTCCATCAAATTAAGACAAAAAGCAACTACCGCAGCATCATCCAGGTAACCCAGGAACGGAATAAAATCTGGAATTAGGTCTATTGGAGACAGCACATACAATAATGCTGCACCGGCGGCGGCCACAATATTAAAGGGAATCTCACGGTATGAACCGCTGGCATAATCTCTAACCAGCGAAAATAAGAGGACCGCATCGTCCATATATCTTTTTAGCTTGCCCTTACTTTCAAATTTATCCAGGATCTGTTCTTCTCTATCTATCACTTTCTCCACATCATCTTGGTCAAAATCTTTAGTTCTCTTAGAAAGTTCTTCTTGCGCCTGTTCTCTGGAAATTTCGCTCATGTCTTTTTCAAAATTTTATCTGAGCCGAAATTAAAAATTATTAAGGCTGAAGACAAGAAAGTTGCCTTCATTTAAGTTCGATTTAACGTAGACTGTAAAAAGCCGATCTCTGAAAACCAGCTGAATAAAAAAGCCCCGCAATTTGCGAGGCTATCTTTCACACTTAAAAAACTAAACTATAAATCGAATTTTATCCCCTGTGCCAATGGCAGTTCAGTAGTATAATTAATCGTGTTTGTTTGTCTTCTCATATAGATCTTCCAGGCGTCTGATCCGCTTTCGCGACCTCCACCGGTTTCTTTTTCTCCACCAAAGGCTCCACCGATCTCGGCTCCAGAAGTTCCAATATTCACATTGGCAATTCCGCAATCAGATCCTTCTGCAGAAAGGAATCTTTCGGCCTCTCTCAGGTTATTGGTCATAATTGCTGAAGAAAGCCCCTGCTTCACCCCGTTCTGGAGTTCCAGCGCATTGCTTACATCACCCTTATATTTCATGATGTAAAGTACCGGCGCGAATGTCTCGTGCTGTACGATCTCAAAATGATTTTCAGCTTCGGCGATGGCGGGTTTTACGTAGCATCCGCTTTCGTAACCTTCCCCCTCAAGCACTCCTCCTTCAACCAGAATCTTTCCGCCTTCCTTAACCACCTTATCTAAAGCAGCCTGGTAGTTCTTAACCGCATCTTTATCGATAAGCGGTCCTACATGGTTATTTTCATCCAGTGGGTTACCAATTCTAATTTGTTTGTATGCGTTCACGATAGCATCCTTCACTTTATCATAAACATCTTCGTGTACAATAAGTCTTCTCGTAGAAGTACAACGCTGCCCACAGGTTCCAACCGCTCCAAATACAGCACCTATAACTGTATTCTTAATGTTAGCATCTGGAGTGACGATAATAGCATTATTTCCACCTAGTTCAAGCAATGATTTTCCAAGTCTGGCCGCTACTGCCTGGGCAACGATCTTACCCATTCTAATAGAACCGGTAGCCGATATCAAAGGCACACGCTCATCTGTGGTCATCATCTCACCTACTTTATAATCTCCGGTGATCAAACTTGAAATCCCGGCAGGCACATTGTTTTCAGCAAAAATTCTCGCTGCAATATTCTGGCAGGCTACAGAGGTCATTGGAGTCTTTTCTGAACCTTTCCAGATACAGGCATCTCCACAAACCCATGCTAAAGCGGTATTCCATGACCAGACCGCTACCGGGAAGTTAAAGGCAGAAATGATTCCCACCACTCCTAGCGGGTGGTATTGCTCATACATCCTGTGTCCCGGGCGCTCACTGTGCATGGTAAGGCCGTAAAGCTGTCTGGAAAGACCTACTGCGAAATCGCAGATATCGATCATTTCCTGAACCTCTCCCAGACCTTCCTGGTAAGATTTTCCCATTTCATAGGAAACTAGTTTTCCCAGCGGTTCTTTTAGTCTTCTTAGTTCATCATTGAACTGGCGTACAACCTCACCTCTTTGCGGGGCAGTCCAGGTTCTCCATTCTTTAAAACCCTTTTCAGCGGTAGTGATCACCTTCTCGTAATCTTCTTTAGTGGTTGCCTTGACTTTACCAATTAAAGCTCCGTCTACAGGTGAATATGATTCAATGATATCTCCGTTACTAAACCAGTCGGTTCCGGTAGAAGTACCATTATTGATGTCATTTAATCCTAAATCTTTCAGGGCTTGTTTAATCCCGAATTCTTCAGCAATTTTGCTCATTAATTTGCGTTTTTATCGATTAATTTGTGTAGTAGTTGCGAAAATACTAAAAATAAAGCGCTATTCCACCTCAGATGTGAATCTGGAATCTACAGGCATGACATCCCCGCAATTATCGCAGGTCCTTAATTTTTCACTGCTATAAAAATGCCTGAAATGCTTAAGGAAATCTGTTTCTATATCCTGCAGCGGGAAATAGACTTCATATAACTTATGGTTGCAATTATCACAGAACCACATTAACCCATCCTTTCCTTTTTCACCAATCCTTTTGCGTTCTACGACCAGCCCTATGGATTTTTCACCTCTTTCGGGCGAATGAGGCACTTTTGAAGGATGCAGGTACATATCTCCAGGCCCGAGCTTCATCGTGCGCTTCTTCCCGTCTTCCTGAATATGAACCTGAATATTCCCTTCAAGTTGATAAAAAAGTTCCTCGGTTTCGTTATAGTGATAGTCTTTACGTGCATTTGGCCCGGCTACCACCATCACGATATAATCTCCAGATTCCTTGTATAGATTCCGGTTTCCAACAGGCGGTTTCAATGTATCGCGGTTCTGCTCGATCCATTTATTTAAATTGAAAGGCTCGTTAACTGCCATATTTTCTAATTTTTACTAAAATTAAACATTAGTTTTTAGAAAAGTCATAGGATAGTCTTAATATCTCTGTGGGCGCCTGCGCTGCATCGCGCTATTCGCTGCAAGTCTTCGTAGCCTTAAGGTCTTCTGCGGACTTTAGGCTCCTATCGCTGGCGCAAAAACACTCAAATTTCGATAAATCAGCGCTTTTAGCTCGATTTTTTCTTAATTTCAACCAAAATTAATTCGCAACCATGAAAAAAGCCTTTTTCCTCTTCAGCCTGATCCTTTTTATAAGTTGTAATGATAAAACATCGCAGCCTTCCGCAGAAAATGATCAACCCGTCTCAGAACAGAAAGACTCCATTCCAAACTTTGGAATCGTAATTCATGGCGGAGCTGGTAACATCCTGAAAGAGAACATGAGCGATTCCCTGGAAAAAGCCTATAAACTAAAACTTGAAGAAGCGATAAGAACAGGACACGAGATCCTGGCCAATGGTGGAACTGCTTTGGAAGCCGTGCAAAGGACAATTAACGTGATGGAAGATAGCCCACTTTTTAATTCTGCTAAAGGAGCTGTATTCACCAACGAAGGCAAAAATGAACTGGATGCTTCCATTATGGATGGAGAAACCCTGAATGCAGGAGCCGTTGCCGGAGTGACCAATGTAAAAAATCCCATCAACCTGGCCTATGAGGTGATGGTGAATTCAGAACACGTGATGCTTTCAGGGAAAGGAGCCGAACAATTCGCGAAAGAACAGGGACTTGAGATCGTGGATCCCCAATATTTTTATACCAAAAAACGTTTCAAATCGATGGAAAGAGCCCGGGAACGTGAAAAGGAGAAGAATAATAAAACCGCTTTTTATGATCCATTCATTAAGGACGAAAAGTTCGGGACCGTAGGTTGTGCCGCCCTGGATAAGAATGGCAATATTGCTGCCGGGACCTCTACCGGAGGTATGACCAATAAAAAATATAACCGAATTGGAGATGCTCCTGTTATTGGCGCAGGAACCTACGCAAATAATAATACCTGTGCGGTATCAAGCACCGGTTGGGGAGAGTTCTTTATAAGAGGTGTGGTGGCATATGATATTTCAGCCATGATGGAATATAAAGGAGCGAGCCTCCAGGAAGCGGCCAGGGAAGTGATCCAGGAAAAAGTTCCGGCTATGGGAGGTAATGGCGGTATCATAGCCATAGATCATGAGGGCAATGTAGCTATGGAGTTTAATACAACAGGAATGTACCGCGCCAGCATGAACAAGAAGGGAGAACTTACCATAGGGCTTTACGAAGAAAATGAGTTGAAATAAACGGACTCCAAGATTATAAAATACTTAGGGCTCCTTATACATGGAGCCTTTTTTATGCTTTGTTTGACCAACATCTATAAGAAAGTTAATAGCTTTCTTAAAAAGTTAAAAGTATCTTTAACCGCTTGAAATCTATCTGCTTTAAAGGCTTAAATACAGATTATGAAAAGATTGATATTTCACTGCTTTTTAATTGTTGTTTTATCAATGCCGTCAAGTCTTCTGTGTCAGCGTCTTAACAAGCAGGAGATCTATGATACTATCCAGACCATGCCCTCGTTTTCGAGTTATCATGATAATTTCTTCATCAGCGGTATTCCAACCAATAAAACGGCCACAAAAAATAATGCTGATATTAAATACCAGATTAGTTTCAAACAACTGGTGACCAGAACTACCTTACCTTTAAATAGCTTCCTCTTTGTAAGTTATACGCAAAAGGCCTTCTGGGATGTTTATCGAAAATCCAGCCCATTCGAAGAGATCAATTTCAATCCCGCGATTGGCCTGGGAAAACCACTTTTTAATAAGGACGGATACATATTTGGCCTTGCCGAATTAAAGATGGAACATGAATCCAACGGCAGAGCTGGAGAAGAAAGTCGAAGCTGGAACCGGATTAGCGGAGCCTTACATACACCATTAGGCAGAAGAACAACTTTAAGCCTGAAAGCCTGGATTCCATTTGCCTACAAAGATCCGCATCCAGACCTTCTGGATTACGTAGGTCTTGGCGAATTAAAAATAGAGCAAACTTTTTTTTCTAATCACTTTATTGGGGAGTTAACTATAAGAAAAGGCCTTGAGGACTGGAAAGGATCTTTGGGCGCCAAACTTTATTACAAACTTTTTAATAATTCGGGCAACCAGTATCTCATGCTGGAATGGTTCGCTGGATACGCCGAAAGCCTCATCGATTATAACAGATATACCAGTATGATTAGACTGGGGTATGTGATAAAATCTACCGACCTGGATATCCTTAAAACAAGATAAACCAGACTTGTGCTCCAGATTCCTTTTTGAAAAAAATTTCCGTTTTTCAGCCTGTTCAGGTTTAACTAATTTTTAGGGTTTGACTAGTTCGGTTAATTCCGAACCAATTGTATATTTGCAGGCTCATTAATAAAAATGACTGATATGAACTGCTGTTCACCAGAAAAACAGAAATTGATCGAAGAGATAGGTGTTCATTTTGAAAAAGTGCACAATCTCGCTCCCCTGGCCGCCAGGATATATGTGATCATGATCCTGTGTCCCAATGACGGGCATACATTCGATGAGATCATCTCCATAACCGGAGCCAGCAAAAGTTCGGTCTCAACCCAGCTCAATCTATTGATGCAAACCAATAAAGTGGAGTATTTCACTAAGACCGGAGACCGCAGAAGATATTTCCGTTCCAGTAGGACCTATTTAAAAAATAATCTTCTGGACCAGTTGGAACAGGTCAAGAAGGACATTCGGTTAATAGAAAAGATCCATGATTTCAATGCCGAATTCAACAAAGAGAAATTTGAAAAAACCGGTGGCGTAGCGCTTCTTTACAAAGAATATCTCATTGCTCAGAAAAAGAATCTTGAGACCACCATTGAGCAAATGAGCAAAATTACCATAGAATAATCCCTTGAGAGACCTGAATTTAAAATCATGAAAAAAGCAATAAAATATTTAGCTGTACTGGCGGGAGTACTTAGCCTGGTTTCCTGTGGCGGTGACCAGAATTCTAAAGCGAATGCCGCACCCGCGAAACAAGCCATGCCTTATCCTGTAACCGAAGTACCTGTAAAAACGCTAACCGGTTATACCACTTATCCGGTGAGTATTGAAGGGATTGTCAATAGCGAGGTAAGAGCTAAAGTAAGTGGTTATATCACCGATGTTCTGGTAGATGAAGGGGAGAAAGTAAATAAAGGCCAGGTTTTGTTCAAGCTGGAAACCCAATCCCTGAACCAGGATGCCGAAGCAGCCAAAGCGAATGTAAATGCCGCCCAGGTTGAAGTTGACAAGCTAAAGCCGCTGGTAGAAAAAAATATCATTAGCGAAGTCCAGCTGGAAACGGCCAAGGCAAAACTTCAACAGGCAAAAAGCAATTACAACAGTATTACCGCAAATATCGGTTATGCGAATATTAAAAGTCCCGTAGATGGATATGTAGGTGCCATTCGATTAAGAGAAGGTGCCCTGGTAAGTCCAACAAGTATGGCGCCGCTAACAACTGTAAGCAACATTAGTAAGGTTTATGCCTATTTTTCGCTGAACGAAGTAGACTACCTGGATTTTCTTCAAAATAATGACGGTCAAACGGTAGAAGAAAAGATCGAAAATATGCCCAAGGTACAACTCGAACTTGCTAACGGAAGCATTTACCAGGAAGAAGGAACTATTGAAACCATCAATTCCCAGGTGAATGCGAATACCGGTTCTATCTCCTTTAGAGCGGTATTTGATAATCCTTCCAGGTTACTTACCAATGGCAACAGCGGTAGGATAAGGATCCCTAAAATTTATGAAAATACCGTGGTAGTACCCCAGGAAGCCACCTATGAAAAACAGGGCAAGATACTCGTCTATAAACTAGGTGAGGATAACAAGGTGAAAACATCGGTCATAGAAGTGCTTGCGAGCATTGACAATCTTTACGTGGTAAAATCTGGAGTTGAAGAAGGCGACAGTATCGTGGCAAAAGGCCTGGCAAAATTAAGACCAGATACCGAGATCAAACCTCAGCCAGTTCCTTTCGACAGCATTGCCAAACCTATAGAACAAGTATTCAGATAAGCCATACTGAAAAAGAAGAATTATGCTAAAGACTTTTATAGAAAGACCCGTACTTTCCACGGTGATCTCGATAATAATAGTAATCCTTGGGATCCTGGGACTTTTGAACCTACCCATCACCCAGTATCCAGATATCGCCCCACCAACCATTACGGTAAGCACCTCCTATCCCGGGGCTAATGCTGAAACCGTATTGGAAAGTGTGATCATTCCCATCGAGGAGCAGATCAACGGCGTGGAGGGAATGACCTATATAACCTCAACAGCCACCAATAATGGTACGGCAGAAATCACTGTTTTCTTTGATCAGGAAATAGATCCAGATATAGCCGCGGTAAACGTGCAGAACAGGGTTGCCCGGGCGAATCCCCTGCTCCCGGCAGAGGTTAAACAAACCGGGGTTACCACCCAGAAGCAGCAGACCAGTGCCCTGATGTACTTTTCTGTTTATAGTGATAATGAGGAATATGATGACACCTATATTCAGAATTACCTGAAAATTAACGTCATCCCCGAGATCCAACGTGTGAACGGGGTTGGTAATGTTCTCGTATTTGGAGGGAAGGATTATGCGATGCGAATCTGGCTTCAGCCAGATAAACTGGCAGCATACAATCTTGTACCTTCAGACGTTCTTGGCGCTCTGAACGAACAGAGTCTGGAAGCCGCTGCAGGTTCCCTGGGTGAGAACAACGGGGAAGCCTTCTCCTATACCATCAAATACAGCGGGAGATATAATTCTGAAGAGCAATACAGTGATATTATTATTAAAGCTCTGGGCAACGGTGAATTTCTACGCTTAAAGGATGTAGCCAAGATCGAGCTCGATGCACAGTCCTATAACGGAAACTCAAAAACTAAAGGCTTACCCGCAGTAAATATGGGGGTATTTCAAACCAAAGGTTCCAATGCCAGGGATATTATTCTGGAAATCGAAGATCGCCTGGAAAAAATCAAAAAAGAACTTCCTGAAGGCTTAAAACTATATGTTCCTTATAACACTAATGATTTCCTGAATGCTTCTATAAGCAAGGTGGTTCATACCTTGATCGAGGCATTTATCCTGGTCTTCCTGGTGGTATTTATTTTCCTGCAGGATTTCAGATCTACACTTATTCCGGCAATTGCCGTTCCCGTGTCTATCATTGGTACTTTTTTCTTTCTGAGCTTATTTGGATATTCTATTAACCTTCTTACTCTTTTTGCCCTGGTACTGGCGATAGGAATTGTGGTTGATGATGCGATCGTGGTCGTAGAGGCAGTACACTCCAAGCTGGACAATGGAGCAAAAAACGCCAAGAAAGCCACCATAGATGCCATGCATGAAATTTCGGGAGCTATTGTTTCCATTACCCTGGTAATGGCTGCGGTATTTATCCCAGTGACCTTCATTCAGGGGCCAACAGGAGTTTTTTACGAACAATTTGGGATCACCCTTATCGTGGCAATAGGAATTTCGGCTATTAATGCGCTTACTTTAAGCCCGGCCCTATGTGCGCTTTTCCTAAAAACCCATGATGAAAAAGACAGGTCTAAAAAGACCTATTTACAAAGATTCTATGATGCCTTTAATAAAGGATTCAATGCCACTATCCACCGTTACGGCAGATCTTTAAATTATTTATATAAGAACAAGTGGATCACTGCCGCTATTCTTATTCTCGCTGTTGCGGGGATCTGGTGGTCCTCCAGCACTACTCCATCCGGTTTTGTGCCAGATGAAGATCGCGGGCTTATTTTCGTGAACGTTGAATTACCCGCCGGGGCTTCTATAGACCGTACCCAGGAAGTAAATGATAAATTATATAAGAAGATTAATGGCCTTGAGGGTATTGAAGGTGTAGCAGTAATTTCTGGAAGAAGTTTGATAAATGGCGCTGGTAGTAATTACGGGCTTGGATTTATCAAGCTGGATGACTGGGATCAAAGAGAATCTGATGAACTTTCGGTGGAAGCCATTACCGAAAAATTATTCGGGATCGCGGCAACCATGCCCGAAGCGAACATTATCTTTTTCGCTCCACCGAGTATTCCCGGATTTGGTAACTCCTCTGGATTTGAGGTGAACTTGCTGGACAGGTCTGGTTCAAGTTTTAACGAACTGGACGCAGCCAACCAGGAATTCATTCAAAAGTTAAGTGAGAGACCCGAAATTCAATACGCCCAGTCCTCTTTCAACACCAATTATCCACAATATGAATTGATGCTGAATGTGCCGCTGGCTAAAGAGAAAGGAGTTACCACCAGAGAGATCTTCACAACCTTACAGGGGTATATAGGTGGAATTTATGCCGCCGATTTCACAAAATTTGGTAAACAGTATCGTGTTTATGTTCAGGCACTTCCGCAGGACCGGGCAGAAAAAAGCGATCTGAACAAGCTATATGTAAGAACAGAATCAGGAGAAATGGCTCCTATTACACAGTTTGTTAGTCTTAAAAGGGTTTACGGGCCACAATCTGTGACCAGGTTCAATCTTTTTAACTCGACCAAGCTTTCTGGAGCAACAAATCCGGGATACAGTTCTGGAGATGCGATCGCGGCTATAGAAGAGGTTTCGTCTACGCTTCCTGAAAACTACAGTACTGCATATTCGGGATTGACCAGGGAAGAAGTTAATGCGGGTAACCAGACCACCACAATATTCTTATTGTCCATCCTTTTTGTCTACTTCCTTCTGGCTGCTCAATATGAAAGCTATTTATTACCATTTTCGGTATTGCTTTCTCTACCTCTGGGAATTTTTGGCGCCTATATCACCACGAAATTTGCCGGACTACAGAATAATATCTATTTCCAGATCGCGCTAATCATGTTGATAGGACTTCTGGCCAAGAATGCGATCCTTATCGTGGAGTTCGCCATACAGCGTAGAAGGCAGGGTGAGTCTATCCCAGATGCCGCAATCAATGGAGCCAAAGCCAGGCTAAGGCCAATCTTAATGACCTCATTCGCTTTTATTTTTGGTCTTTTACCATTGGTGCTGGCCACAGGTGTAGGAGCGGCAGGGAACCGTTCTATTGGTACCGGTGCTGCAGGAGGATTATTGATTGGTACGGTCACCGGGGTATTTGTGATCCCGATCTTATTCATGCTCTTCCAGTGGCTTCAGGAAAAGGTTGGAAAGAAACCAGCAGCAGTAGAAAACCAATAATTAAGAAAAGTATCATTTAGGATGAAACGATTATATAGTATCAAATTCCTTTTTGCTGGTGTGGGTCTTTTAAGCCTGCAGTCGTGTTTTGTTGCAAAAGAATACGACCAGCCAGAAGTTGTAGAGGAAGAATATTACCGCACAGATAATATTAAGCAGGACAGCCTGAATATGGCCAACATCTCCTGGACTAAAATGTTCACAGATCCAATCCTGCAGGATTATATCAACCAGGGTCTGGAGAATAATATCGATATAAGGGTGGCCATGCAACAGATCATTGCTGCAGAAGCCTATGTTAAACAAGGTAAGGCCGGATATTTGCCAACCATAAGTGGGAATGGCACCTATACCCACCAGGAATTGTCCCAGAATGGTCAGTTCGGGAGCTTTTTTAGTTCGGTAAATCAATATCAACTTAATGCAGATCTCTCCTGGGAGGCAGATATCTGGGGAAAGATCAGGAGCCAGAAACGCGCTTTTGATGCCCGTTACCTGCAAAGCGTCGCGGCTCACCAGGCCGTAAAAACCAGACTTATCGCAAATATCGCCTCGACCTACTACCAGTTGTTGTCTCTGGATGAGCAGATAAGGATCACCAAAAAGACTATTGAAACAAGGGAAAACAGCCTTGAAACTACCAGAGCCCTGAAAGAGGCCGGAAACCTGACTGAAGTTGGGGTAAAACAGACCGAAGCACAGTTATATACGGCAAAGGGAATTTTAATAGATCTCCAAAACGAGGAAAGATTACTGGAAAATACATTATCTATACTTTTAGGAGAGGCTCCCATGCAAATAGAACGATCTGGACTTGATGAACAGGAGATCACCACAGAACTCAATATTGGTGTCCCGGTTCAGCTCTTAAGAAACAGGCCAGATGTGATCGCTGCGGAATATGATTTAGTGAATGCCTTTGAACTCACCAATATTGCTAAAAGTAATTTTTACCCATCGCTTACTTTAACTGCTTCGGGAGGACTACAAGCATTACAGGCAGGAGACCTTTTCGATGCGAATTCTCTTTTCGCCACGATCATTGGGGGTATCGCGCAACCAATCTTAAATGGAAGAAGGATTAGAACAGAATATGAAGTTTCACAAGCCCAGCAGGAACAGGCCCGGCTGGAATTCAGAAGAGCTGTATTAACGGCCAGCAAGGAAGTTTCAGATGCGCTTTACACCTATGAGGCGGCCACGAACAAGATAGAGGTAAAACAAATGGAATATGAAGCCTATGTTCTGGCCACAGACTATTCAGAAGAATTATTGAATAATGGTCTCGCGAATTACCTGGAGGTTTTAACCGCCCGGGAAAATGCGCTGAACTCCAGTTTAGATCTTAGCAACGCAAAATATAACCAGTTAAAAGCGGTGGTAGATCTATATGAAGCCCTAGGTGGCGGATGGCAATAAATTGTAATTTTAGCTGATTGTTGTTTGAATCTAATAACAGGCTTTCGCGGCCTTTATTTATTATTTAAAAAATTATGAAGAAAAATATACCTGTTCTTATTTTAGTTCTTTCTGTCTTATTCCTGAATGGAACTACTGCCCAGCAGTTTAGGACAAAAGATAGTCTCCCTTCTACCTGGGAATTGATGAAGTATGATGGTGCAAGTGCATTTGGCGGCCTTAAAAAAGCATATACCGCGCCTCTGCACTGGCAGAAGGATGATATTGTTATTGCAAGCGCGGTAGTCGCAGGTACAGCTGCTATTTACATTTTCGATGAGGAAACCAACAAATATTTCAAAGAGCAAGGTGAAAAAGCACCCTCTGTGGTTCGTGATTTTGGTTGGTATTTTGGAAGCCCTCAAAACAATTATGGCATCACCGGGGCCGTTTACCTGGTGGGATTATTTACAAAAAATGAGAAGATAAGAAAGACAGGGGTTTTGATGATCTCTGCTGCTACAGCTTCCGGAATTATTCAGTCCATTTCCAAAACCGCGGTGGGAAGAGCAAGGCCTACTGCCGGAGAAGGTAAGGCCAGCTTTAAGCCATTCAATAAAGAAGGAACTTTTCATTCATTCCCTTCTGGGCATACTATTCTTTCATTTACCACTATGTATGCTTTATCCAAGCAATTTGAAAGTCCATTTGTTAAAGCAGGACTCATGGGGGTTGGTCTTATTGCACCGGTCTCCAGGCTTTGGGATGGTGCCCACTGGCTTACCGATATTGGACTTAGCATGGCCCTGAGTGTAGCCGTAGTAGATACCATAGACAAGTATCTGAGTACCGAGAGGAATTATGGCGTGGAAAAAGATAAAACGATTAGCTGGAAAATGCATGTTGGTCTTGGCAGGGTTGGTCTTGTAGGCACTTTTTAACCATGTATTGGCTTTATTAGTTATGTGGATTTTTTAAATTTCAGCAAATTAAAGATCATGAAAAGCAGTTTCAGCGAAATTATAAAAAGTGAAACCCCGGTATTGATAGATTTTTATGCCGACTGGTGCGGTCCATGTAAAACACTTGCTCCTATTTTAAAAGAAGTAAAGTCTGAATTAGGAGAAAAAGTGAAGATCGTGAAGATAGATGTGGATAAGAATCAATCCCTGGCAGCAAAGTACCAGGTAAGGGGAGTTCCAACGATGATGCTCTTTAAAGATGGTAAACAATTATGGCGTGAATCTGGTGTTTTACCAAAACATGTGATCGTAGATAAGGTCACTTCGCTTTAAAGTTGTTTTAGAGGAGGTATTTTAAAATTTTCTATATCCCAACCAGCCAGGGAAGCACCCGCCTGGTAAGCACTTTCCAGAAAATCAAGCAATATTTTTCTTGGATTATCCTTTTTGTTAAGATCTGCATAGGTCAAAACAGCCATCGGGCTGCCATTATTCATGATCCAGTTCGCACTGTCAGGTTCCAATGGCTGATTATTCAAATTTTCAGGAGCTGGAAAAGTATATGAATAGAATGCCGGTTCCTGTACATTCTCATCACCCGCCCAGAACCCAAAACTTATACATTCGTGGCTATAGGCATCTTTATCTGATGTCCTCGCTTCTGCAGGCATCGCAGGTGCTTTTTTTCCGGAAAATCGGGTTACTGCAAGATCCATGGAATGCCAGTACAAATGTACAGGACAGGTTTTCCCATAAAATCTTCCGCTGAATTCCTTAAAAACTGAACTTACCCATAAAAAGGTCTTCCAGTAGGTAGTCACATATTCTTTGTTATAATGATGATACTCGGTGATTTCAGAGAACCTTTTATCGATATTTAAATCGAATGGTTTCCCGTTGATCTTCACGTTGATATCAAGTTCTTTGAGAATACTGAGCAAATAATTATAAAAATCGGAAACACTTAAGCCTTTTTCCAGCCTGAAAGATCTTATTTCACCCGTACTTTTAAAGATATCAAGTTTGTTTTCGAGAATATTTAGGGTAAGAGAAAAGGATTCAAATCCATTTTCAACGGGTATAGGCCCCGTGGTAAATCCTTTCTCATTTACATATAAGGTAATATACCACCAATGATTTTTACGAGGCATAAAACACATTCTCACCTTCCCAAGGATCTGAAAAAAAAGATGTAGCGTAAGCTTTTTCTTTTCGTTGCCTACATATTTTAATTCCGGTAAAACATTGATATTTTCCATATTAATTCAATTTACCTCCTTGGTTAGCCTACCAGGGATACACCACAACAACAAGTCTGCCTGCATTGACCAAAGAACCCATATTTGCCTAGCTATCGACCTCTTTTTGCGTTGTATTATTAAAAATTACTATCACGCGTATTTCTCCATTATCTAAATGGGGCGGGTGAAACTGGTTTAGCCTTTATTAGCCATAGTTTCAAAATGTACCAGATGTTTCTTCAGAAGTTCCGCCGTCTCTTAAGAATGCGAACTACTTTGGTCCCGATTTTAAAAATACCAAATAATACTGCTGCATCTAATAGGTAGAATCCCCTTCTTTATAACTAAAAGCCTGATATCCATCTGTTCTTTTATTATAATTTGACAAGTGTTATATGCTAAGCCTTGAAACTATCTATTTCAGTCTGAGAATTTCTTTTCTGAAACACTCTCCTTTTACACATGATTCCATAGAACACCCAGTTTCAAAAAAATTGATGAAGTATTTTGTCAATTCCAGTTCTTATAAGGATTACGAATTAAATTCGAATTATAGTAATCCAGGTTGCCAGTTACTTCTTTGCCCAGCCAATCTGGTTTTTTAAATTCCTCTACTTCATGCTGAAGTTCTACCTCGGCCAGGACCAGGCCCTGGTTGTCTTCAAGAAATTCATCAACTTCATATACATGATCCCCGTAGTTTATGTGATACCTGTATTTTTCGATCTTTCCGGGTTCACATATCTTCAAAAGCTCCTCGGCATCATCGAGCGGAATTTCCTTTTCCCATTCAAACCTGCTTAAACCATTTTTAGATGATATTCCTTTAATTGTCATAAAAGCCTTATCATCTGTGATTCTAATTCTAATGGTTCTTTCGGGATCTGTATTCAAATAAGCCTGGATGAATAATGTCTTTTTAGAGGCTTCTTCTTTAAAGTCATTAGATTTCACTAAAAACTTTCTTTCTATCTCTGTCATTCTAGTTCTTTTCTTTCTCTGCTATATTTTTAATCTCATCGTTCTCTATGATGCCGCTGCGATATTCATTATTCGCCAGGTAGATCATGGCATCGGCAATGGCTGCCGGGTGTATAGAGCGGTATTTTTTCAATTTACCTACCAGCAGATGATCTCCCACGCTCATTATCTTCTTAAAGACAGATTCTAAAAATCTGCTTTCTTCACGTTCTCCTCCAATTAGTGATGGCTGAAGTATATACGTATTCGAGATCTTTTGCTCAAGTACTGCGCCCTCCATCTCTCCCTTAACGCGATTATAAAAGATCCGGCTGTGCTCATCTGCACCCATGGACGAAATCACCTGGAAGGTTTTGATCTGATTCTTTTTTGAAAGTTTTGCTGCAGTTGCCGGAATACAAAAATCCACTTTTCTATAAATCTCCTTATCTGGTGTTTTTTGCTTTGTAGTCCCTACACAACAATACACCTCATCTGCTTTAAAGAGTTCTTGAAACTGGTCTAGCTCAAAAAGATCGATAAGGTATTCTTCTATTTTTTCATGCTTCTGGCGCACATGGTTTCGCGTAAACACCAGTATTTTCTGATACCTGTCGTCCTTTATTAATTTATCCAGAAGGATGCCTCCAGTTAAACCGGTTGCTCCCAGAATTATAGCTGTTTTTTGTTTCATTGCTACAAATTACTACATAAAGATAAGTTATATGGCTAAGAAATTAAATGATCACTACATCAATTCCAGGTCGCGGTGAGTTCAGGACAAGGAATGCAAAACCAGCCATTACAAACTCAGCTGTGGCTTGCTGAAATTTATAAGCAGTATTAATTTAAAGAATGAGATTTCTCCCTTAGGTAGAAACGACACCTTTTTTTATTCAGAGCGAAACGATAGCGTAGTAAAGAATCCTTTTAAACTTAAAACAGGAAATTTCACCTAAAGCAGGAATAGGTAAAAATAAGTATTCCATCCTGTCTTTTTGCTTGCTGCGCTGTAGTTTCACTAAATTTACCCTGTGGAGAAACTTCGTAAAATAATCCATATAGATATGGATGCTTTTTATGCCTCGGTAGAGCAACTGGATAACCCAGAACTCCAGGGAAAACCAGTGGCCGTTGGCGGTAGTTCACACCGCGGCGTGGTTAGCGCAGCCAGCTATGAGGCGAGAAAATTTGGAGTTAGAAGTGCCATGAGCAGTGTTATTGCCAAGAGGAATTGCCCCGATCTTATTTTCGTAAAACCTCGTTTTGAACGATATAAAGAGATCTCTGGAAAGATACGTGAAGTGTTTTTTGAATATACAGACCTGGTGGAACCACTTTCCCTGGATGAAGCATATTTGGATGTAACCGAGAACAAGAAGGGATTGATGAGTGCCACGCTCATTGCCAAAAATATAAGGAACCGCATCAAAGAAAAAACCGGCTTAAATGCTTCGGCCGGAATTTCTATCAATAAATTCATTGCAAAGGTGGCCAGCGACGTAAATAAACCAAATGGCCAGAAGACCGTTCCGCCGGAAGAGGTACTTGAATTCCTGGAAGATCTGGATATTAGAAAATTCTATGGCGTGGGCAAGGTAACCGCAGAGAAGATGTATCGCCTGGGAATATTTACCGGAAAGGATCTTAAACTGAAAACCGAAGAATATCTCACCGAACATTTTGGTAAGAGTGGGGCTCATTTTTATAACGTGGTTCGGGGGATACATCATAGCGAAGTAAAACCACATAGAATAAGAAAATCCCTGGGTGCCGAAAGAACCTTTAATGAGAATATCTCATCTGAAATATTCATGCTGGAACGGCTGGAGAACATCGCTGAAGAAATTGAACGCAGACTCAACAAAAGCCAGGTGGCTGGAAAAACGATCACCTTAAAGATAAAATACAGCGACTTCAGCCAGCAAACCCGTAGCAAGACGATCAGCTATTTTATTTCCAGCAAAGCCCTCATTTTAGAGATCGCCAAAGAGTTGCTTTACCAGGAGAAAATGAAGAATTCGGTACGCTTGTTAGGCATTAGTTTATCGAATCTAAATACCGAGAAAGACAATCCTAAAGAAGAAAAAAAGGAAATCTCGGTTCAGTTGAAGTTTAAATTCTAAAACGCCTTCAGCATTAAAATCACAGCTGAACTAATTAGATAAAAAAAGCCACGAATGCTATGATAATTTATGCATTCGTGGCTTCTATTATTTACGAATTAAGTCTATTCTATCTCAGAAACTCTTAGCGTATTCACCATTCCTTTAGCAGTAATCGGCATTGCCGCAAGGTTGATCGTGAAATCACCTGTCTCCACGAACTTGTCTTTTTTAGCGATATCGTTAATATCGTCTATAGTCTCATCTGTACTTACAAATTTATCGTAGTAGAAAGCTTTTACACCCCATAGAAGGCTCAGCTGATTCAATATCCTTCTATTCGAAGTAAATACTAAAATATGAGCTTCTGGTCTCCAGGCAGAGATTTGAAAAGCTGTGTACCCACTATTGGTTAAGGTACAGATCGCTTTCGCCTTGATCTCATTAGCCATATGCGCAGCGTGAAAACAAACTGCCTTGGTGATATATCTTTTTGTTCTTACATGCGGTGGTTCATGAGGAACCTTGATCAATGGTGAATTCTCTACACTGTGCAGGATCTGAGACATCTTCTGGATCACCTGTACCGGATACTGACCTACTGAGGTCTCTCCAGATAACATTACTGCATCTGCACCATCCATTACAGAATTTGCCACGTCATTTACCTCTGCCCTGGTTGGAGTAAGGCTGGTGATCATGGTTTCCATCATCTGTGTAGCAATAATAACTGGGATTCTCGCTTTTTTAGCCGTAAGAACCAGCTTCTTCTGAATTAACGGTACCTCCTGGGCAGGTATTTCCACTCCAAGATCTCCACGTGCAACCATAAGTCCGTCGCAATACGCTACAATCTTATCAATATTGGCTACACCTTCAGGCTTTTCAATTTTAGCTACGATCGGGATCTTGTATTTTGAATGTTTCTTTATCAACTCCTGAAGTTCCATAAGATCTTCAGCATGTCTAACAAAAGAAAGTGCCATCCAGTCTACCCCAACTTCACAGGCAAAAATTGCATCTTTCACATCCTTTTCTGTCAAGGCTGGTAAAGAGATATTAGTATTTGGCAGGTTTACCCCTTTTTTAGATTTAAGAGGTCCTCCCTGTATAACCTTTGTTTTTACTTCATTCTTTTTGTTGGTGCTTACTACCTCAAAGATAAGTTTACCATCATCCAGCAAAATCCTTTCACCGGCTTTTACGTCTTTTGGAAAAGAATCATAGTTCATGTAAACTCTCTCGGCCGTTCCCTTAAATTCCTCTCCGGTTGCGAAAACAATCTGATCGCCTTCGTTCACCACGACCTCTTCTTTCATAACCCCAACCCTGAGTTTAGGACCCTGTAGGTCGCCAAGGATGGCTGCATTAAAGCCATGTTCATCATTAAGTTCACGTATCATCTGGATTCTCTCCTTTACATCCTCATAGTCTGCATGAGAAAAATTGATACGAAAAACATTTACACCTTCCTGCAACATTTTTCTTAAGACATCTTTACTGCTGGTTGCAGGGCCCAGTGTAGCGACTATTTTTGTTTTCTTGTTGGTAGGCATTATTCGAATATTAGATTTTGTTTGGATTTTAGTTTATCTACGTCTATAGCATAAGCAGCCTGTACTCCCGGAATTTGCCCGATCTTATTAAGCACTTTTAAAAATTCTTTAGGTTGAATTTCTTCACTAATTTTAAGGAAGTAATCTACCTTAATATATTCCGGAACCAGGTACACTTCCTGTGGGCTCAATTCTTCCTCCTCAAATAATGATCCCGAGCTCAGGATTCTTTTTGGTTCACCCTTGAATTTATTTGACACAAGGTCAAGACGATAATAAGAATTTGGGTCTTTGTGAGAATATAATGCGTAAAAGGCATCATATTCTGAATAGTTGAAATCTATATCCCTTCGCTCTCTTTCGAGTTTGATTTTAAGGTGCTTATTTAGATAATAAGCCATCTTATATCCCTCAAGGGAGGAATATATTCCAATCAAAAAGAAATATTCATCTTCAACTTCCAGTAGCATTTTATGCGATTGCATAAACTTAAACTTAAAGGCTAAAGATACTATTTGATTAACAAAATGAAGATTTTTAGGGGTTAAAATTCATAATTTTTTACGAAAACGTTATAGTTTACATCGATTCCTTAAAAATTATTCTATTTTATTTTGAAGTGCATAATAGGCTCTTTTAGACGCTTTTTCTTCAGCTTTCTTCTTTGAGGTGGCCCTTGCTTTAGCCACCACTCTTTGATTAATTCGTAATTTTACGGCAAAGTGTTTAAGTTCATCATTGCCGGTATCTTCATATACTTCATAATCGAATTCCTTCTTCTCCTTCTGGCACCATTCAATTACAAGACTCTTATAACTAATAACCTTTCCTTCCAGTTGTTCAATATCCACATAAGGATCTATCACCCGTTCATATATGAAGCGCTTACAGTATTTATATCCGCGATCCAGGTATATTGCCCCAACTAAAGCCTCAAAAAGATTTCCATGGATGTTCACTCCAAACTGCTCCTTAGGGATATTGGTTTGAACGTGGTTTATAAGCCCCAGGTCTTTCCCGAGTTCATTTAAATGCTTACGGCTAACTACCTTGGACCTCATCTTGGTAAGATAACCTTCATTTCCTCCGGGAACAGCCTTAAACAAATGCGAAGCAACCACGGCACTAAGCATAGCATCTCCAAGGAACTCCATGCGCTCAAAGTTAATCGCGTTTCCCTCTTCATCCTTACGGTTTAGAGAGCGATGAGTAAAGGCCTTTTTATAATGGGTAAGGGATTTCGGTTTAAAACCGAGTATTTGAGTAAGTATATTAAAAAAATTCCCGCCTTGTGAAGAACGGGAATTTAATATGTTACGAATAACGCTCATGGTTTATTCGTCAAGTTTTTTAAACACCACGCAGGCATTATGACCTCCAAAACCAAAGGTATTGCTCATCACGACATTAACGTCTCGTTCCTGTGCCTTATTTAATGTAAGATTCAACTCAGAATCGATGTTCTCGTCTATGTTCTCATGATTAATAGTAGGAGGAACAATTCCATGTTTCATGGAAAGGATAGCTGCAATAGCCTCTATTGCTCCAGCCGCCCCTAGTAAATGCCCGGTCATAGACTTGGTAGAGTTGATATTAATGTTCTTCGCATGATCTCCAAAAACCTTGGTAATTGCTTTTAATTCGGCAACATCTCCAAGAGGAGTGGAAGTTCCATGTGTATTAATAGCATCAACATCTTCCGGCTTTAAACCAGCATTTTTAAGGCAATTTTTCATAACCGCAACAACTCCATCACCCTCGGGGTGGGGAGCAGTCATATGATAAGCATCAGATGATAATCCACCACCAAGTACTTCTGCATAGATCTTTGCTCCTCTGGCCTTAGCGTGCTCATATTCTTCTAATATAAGCGCACCAGCACCCTCACCAAGAACAAATCCATCCCTGGTAGAGTCAAATGGTCTTGATGCAGTTTCGGGGCTGTCATTCCTAGTAGAAAGGGCATGCATTGCGTTAAATCCGCCCATTCCCGCTATAGTAACAGCAGCCTCAGAACCTCCAGAAACAATTACATCACTATATCCCAAACGAATATTGTTCAGGGCATCTATCATGGCATTTGCCGAAGAGGCGCAAGCCGAAACCGTGGTATAATTTGCTCCCATAAACCCATGCTTGATCGAAATATTACCTGGGGCAATATCTGCGATCATTTTGGGAATGAAGAAAGGATTGAATCTTGGGGAGCCGTCTCCTTCCGCATAATTAATCACTTCGTTCTGGAAAGTCTCCAAACCTCCGATCCCGGCACCCCAAATAACGCCAACGCGATATTTGTCTACCGTATCAAGATCTAACCCCGAATCAAGGATTGCTTCATCTGCAGATACCATGGCATACTGAGCAAATCTATCGAGTTTTCGAGCTTCCTTTCGATCAAAATGATCTAGCGGATCAAAGTTTTTGAGTTCGCAAGCGAATTTAGTCTTGAACTTTTCGGTATCAAAATAAGTGATAGGCGCACTACCACTTCTACCATTAATAAGCCCATCCCAATATTCCTCTAAATTGTTACCAATTGGGGTTAAGGCACCAAGGCCTGTAACTACTACTCGCTTTAACTCCATATGGTGTGTCGATTTTATTTCTTAGCGTCTTCGATATATGAAACTGCCTGACCTACAGTAGCGATATTCTCTGCCTGATCGTCTGGTATCTGAATATCAAATTCCTTCTCAAATTCCATGATCAATTCTACTGTGTCTAGTGAATCAGCACCCACGTCGTTGGTGAAGCTGGCTTCGTTTACAACTTCATTCTCGTCAACACCTAATTTGTCAACGATAATAGCTTTTACTCTTGATGCAATGTCTGACATAATTTTTTATTTTAATTT
>JBFIMP010000002.1:0-37451 GCA_041611635.1 Christiangramia sp. | reverse complement strand
CCTATCTGTCTTATTCACGATGGCCTCAAAGCTCGCACCTGTATTAGCAGGCAATTCCTTGGCAAAATGCACAATAAGATTATTTTCCTTCTTGGTATCTGTCACCTCGATCACTTCACCATCAGAAGACATAATAATACCCTTATCACCAACCTGGCCTCCCCCTTCTGGATAGAATGGTGTTTTGTTTAAAACCACCTGGTACATCTCTCCTTTTTTCTTGGATTCAACCTTACGGTATTTGGCAATTTTCACTTCAGCTTCCAGGTGATCGTAACCTATGAAAGATTCATCTTCTACCTCATTTAACTCCACCCAATCACCAGCGCTCACTGCCGTGGCTTCACGAGAACGATCCTTCTGCTTTTTCAATTCAGCTTCAAATCCTTTTTCATCCAGATCATAAGAATTTTCTCTTAATATCAAGGCGGTAAGATCTATAGGAAAGCCAAAAGTATCATACAACTCGAATGCTTTTTCTCCAGAAATCGTTTTATCCTTAGATTCTTTCATCAAATTTTCCAGCAGCACCAATCCCTGATCCAGCGTTCTAAGAAATGAAGCTTCCTCTTCCCTGATTACATTCTCTATAAGGCTTTGCTGAGACTTTAGCTCTGGAAAGGTACCTCCCATTTGCTTAGAAAGTATAGCCACCAGTTTATAAATAAAAGCTTCTTTGGTATTTAAGAAAGTAAAACCATATCTAATGGCTCTTCTTAGAATTCTTCTTATTACATATCCCGCACCTGTATTGCTTGGCAACTGGCCATCGGCTATAGAAAAAGCTACCGCGCGAACGTGATCTGCGATCACCCTCATCGCAATATTAGCTTCCTCAGAACTACCATACGCTGTCCCGGTGATCTTTTCTATCTCCCCGATTAACGGAGTAAATACATCTGTATCGTAGTTAGATTTTTTATCCTGAAGCACCATACAAAGGCGTTCAAAGCCCATTCCCGTATCGATATGCTTTGCCGGTAGTTCTTCTAGGCTTCCGTTAGCCTTGCGGTTATATTGCATAAAAACCAGGTTCCAGATCTCCACAACCTGTGGATGATCCATATTTACAAGATCTCTACCCGGAGTTTTAGCTTTCTCTTCTTCTGAACGTATATCTATATGGATCTCTGAACAAGGTCCGCATGGCCCCTGGTCTCCCATTTCCCAGAAATTATCCTTTTTATTTCCGTAGATGATCCTTTCTTCTGGAACGATCTTTTTCCAAAGCTCCAAGGCTTCGGTGTCCAGTCCTAGATTATCCTTATCATCACTACCTTCAAATACTGAAACGTATAGATTTTGAGGATTGATCTTATATACCTCAGTTAAAAGTTCCCAGGCCCAGTTTATGGCTTCTTCCTTGAAATAATCTCCAAAACTCCAGTTCCCGAGCATTTCGAACATGGTATGGTGATAGGTATCATGCCCTACCTCTTCCAGATCGTTATGCTTTCCGCTTACGCGAAGACATTTTTGAGTATCGGTCACCCTGTTATTCTTTGGAACTGAATTTCCAAGGAAAAACTCCTTGAACTGGTTCATTCCGGCATTGGTAAACATAAGCGTGGGATCATCTTTTATGACCATGGGCGCAGATGGCACAATGCTATGTGATTTCGATTTGAAAAATTCGAGAAACTGTTTGCGGATATCCTGTGACTTCATTCAGTTATTTTCTTGCAAAATTCATTAAATTATGAAGACGGCAAAACAATTCATATATTTGTTCGTTTACCGCATTTAATTGCACGGTATTTGAGCCGTTTCTGGACGCAAAAATAGCATAAATTTAACTCATGTCGAAGGTTAAATATTATTACGATAGCGAGACCCTTTCTTACAAAAAGATCGAGCAAAAGAAAGGCAGGCGCATAGGCATAGCCCTGCTTAGTATCACCGGTTCATTTTTGGCCGGATTTATTCTTCTTATTATCTATTTGAACATCCCTCAAATAGAAACACCTAAAGAAAAAGCGCTTAAGCGTGAATTGCAGAATATGAAACTTCAATATGGTCTTCTTAACAAGAAGATGGACCAGATACAGGATGTGATGGCGAATATTGAAGACAGGGATAACAATATTTACAGGCTTTATTTTGAAGCCAACCCTATTCCCGAAGAGCAAAGAAAAGCCGGTTTTGGTGGTATTAACCGCTATCAAAAACTGGAAGGTTTTGACAATAGCAAATTAATTACTGAAACAACCAGAAGAATGGACATTCTCACCAAGCGACTGGTGGTGCAATCAAAATCGCTGGATGAGATAGCAGAGCTTGCCAAAGAAAAAGGCGAATTGCTTTCTGCCATCCCGGCCATTCAACCCGTGAACAATGAAGACCTTAGCAGGATCGCCTCTGGTTACGGCTGGAGAACAGACCCATTCACCAAGGTTAGGAAGTTTCATTACGGGATGGATTTTACTGCTCCCCGTGGAACCCCGGTATATGCGACTGGAGATGGACGTGTGGCAAGAGCAGACAGCAGATCCACGGGGTATGGCAATCATATTAGAATAGACCATGGATATGGCTACACCAGTTTATACGCACATTTATATAAATACAATGTTCGCCGTGGCCAGAAAGTAAAACGAGGAGATGTTATTGGATTTGTAGGTAGCACCGGAAGATCTGAAGCCCCTCATTTACATTATGAAATATTCAAGGACGACAACAGGATTAATCCTATAAACTTCTATTACGGTAATTTATCACCAGAAGAATTTGACGAGGTCCTTGAAAAAGCACAACGTGAAAATCAATCGCTTGATTAATGCACATAAATCTTCCTGAAAAACGCTATTACAGCATTGGCGAAGTAGCCGAAGCATTTAAAGTGAACACTTCCCTTATTCGATTCTGGGAAAAGGAATTTGATGCGATCAAACCAAAGAAAAATGCCAAAGGCAACAGGAAATTTACTCCAGAAGACATTAAGAACCTTAGCCTTATTTATCACCTGGTTAAAGAAAGAGGTTTTACCTTGGAGGGCGCCAAAACACATTTAAAAGAAGAAAAACATAAAACGCTGAGCAACTTCGATATAATAAGAAAACTTGAAGGAGTGAAAGCAGAACTAATCAACCTTAAAAATCAATTGTAATATGAAAAAGTGGCTAATTCCATTAATTATAATCGTTATTGGGATCGTGGTGATCTGGAAATTCACTGCAGGATTCAATAATACCGCAGTGACCAAGGAAGAGAATGCTAAACTGGCCTGGTCTAATGTAGAAAGTTCTTACCAGAGAAGGAACGACCTTATTGGTAACCTGGTGAAAACAGTTGAAGGAGCCGCAGATTTTGAACGAGGAACTTTAAAGGAGGTTATTGAGGCGAGAGCCAAAGCCACCTCTATTAACGTGGACGCAGAGAATTTAAACGCCGCGCAAATTCAGCAATTCCAGGAGGCGCAACAGGGAGTTACTTCAGCCTTATCAAGATTACTGGTAACAGTGGAAAGATATCCTGAATTAAAAGCAAATCAGAATTTCCTGCAATTGCAATCTCAGCTGGAAGGAACAGAGAACAGGATAAATGTCGCCAGGGACCGTTTTAATGAAGCGGTTACAGATTATAACACCTATATACGTGTATTCCCGAATAATCTTTTTGCCGGAATGTTCGGTTTTGAAAGAATGGAGCGATTCCAGGCTGATGCCGGCGCTGAAAACGCACCAGATGTAGAATTCGATTTTTAAAAAATGAGCATTAAGAGCGAAGCTTTTTTAAGCAAAAGAGAGGAAGAGGAAGTTGTTGAGGCCATAAGACAGGCAGAAAGAAAGACCAGCGGCGAAATTCGTGTACATCTTGAACCAAGTACCGGTGATCAGGATATTTTTGATAGAGCCATGGAAGTATTTCATGCTCTTAAAATGGATAACACCAAAGAATCTAACGGGGTATTGATATACGTGGCAGTAGAAGACAGGAATTTTGTTATTTATGGCGATAAAGGTATCAATGATGTGGTGCCAGACGATTTCTGGGAAAGTACCAAGGAGCTTATTGTAGGCCATTTTAAGAAGGGTAAATTCAAGGATGGCCTGGTAGATGGAGTTTTAAAAGCTGGAGAACAGCTGCAGAAACATTTCCCCTGGGATGAAGACAATACTAACGAGTTATCAGATCAAATTTCAAAAGCATAAGCTTATCAAACGATTCCTACTATTACTGATCTTTTTCACGGGTTTCACCGCATTAGCACAACGTGATATCCCACCAAAACCATCAGAACAGACCAGTGTTTACGATGAAGCAGATATGCTTTCTTCTCCAGATGAGCAAAGACTGGAGCAAAAACTGATAAATTATGCCGACACTACTTCCACACAGATCGTAGTGGTCACCATAGAGTCACTGGAGGGCGAATATGCAGGTACCTATGCCGCGCACTGGGCACATGAATGGGGAATAGGTCAAAGTGACAAGGACAATGGCCTATTAGTGCTCGTGGCACAAAAAGAGCGTAAGATATGGATCACTACAGGTTATGGCCTTGAAGAATATCTTACCGATGCCAAAACCAAAGAAATTATCGAACTGGTAATCCTGCCTGAATTCAGGAATGGAGATATCTACGCCGGACTCAACAAAGGAACAACGGCTATTTTCCAGGTGCTTAATGGCACTTTTCAAGGCGCTCCCCGATCCAGGGGCGGCGGTGGTGGCATTTCCATGAAAACCATCGTTATATTCTTTATTCTTTTTTTCATTCTTGTTTCTCTTTTCAATAAAAAAGGTGGCGGCAGAAATGGTGGAAGAAGAACCGGACGTAGCGTATTATGGGATGCTATTATCCTGAGCTCTCTTGGTCGTGGCAGTTTTGGTGGCGGAAGCTCCGGAGGTGGATTCGGTGGCGGCGGAGGCTTTGGAGGAGGCTTCGGCGGAGGCGGATTTGGCGGCGGTGGCGCCGGCGGAAGCTGGTAATTCTAAATCATAATTTATTGGGGAATGAATAAGCAGTTCTTTACCCACGTGCGATTCAACAACAAAAATTTCACAAAGGAAGAACTAAGCAAGGCAGATTATGAAGGCTGCACTTTTAGCAACTGTTATCTTTCCGGTTGTGATCTTACAGATTTCAGGTTTACGGAATGTGATTTTATAGAATGCGACCTGAGTAATTCAAAGTTGGTTAAAACGGCATTTCAGGATTGTCATTTTTCCCGATGTAAACTCATAGGCCTGAATTTTGAACATTGTGAAAGCTTTGGGTTTTCATTTTCAGCTGAAAATTCCGTTTTTGACCATTCAATATTCTACAATATAAATCTTTCAAAAACCAGACTTCTGAATTCCAAATTCAGAAATGCAGACCTCAGTGCTTGCGATTTTAACCAGTCTGATCTTACAGGTAGTGATTTCCAGGAAGCCATTTTCGACCAAACCAATCTCGAAAAAGCGAATTTAAAGTCGGCCAGGAACTATGTTATAGATCCTGAGAATAACAAGATCACAGGAGCAAGGTTTTCATTACCAGACGTCACGGGTTTATTGAATAAATACAAACTAAAGATCGATTAGTATAAAATAAAAACGCCATCAAATTGATGGCGTTTTATATATGTGGTATAACTGAAAGTTGATTAAGAAACTGCTTTCAATTTACTCATTGTGGACTTGTTCAATTTATCATCTGCATACTCACGGGTAACCGTAAATTGTCCTTCTTCACTTTCTGGCATCTCGAACATCGCATCGGTTAAAATAGCTTCACAAAGTGAACGCAAACCACGCGCTCCAAGTTTATACTCTACTGCCTTATCTACTATATAATCCAGGGCATCATCTGTAATATCAAATTCGATATCATCCATTTCGAACAGCTTCTTATACTGCTTGATAATCGCGTTCTTTGGCTGGGTTAAAATTGCTCTAAGCGTCTTCTTATCCAGCGGGTTCATATAGGTAAGAGCCGGTAAGCGACCAATGATCTCTGGAATCAATCCAAATTCCTTAAGGTCTTTTGGAATGATATACTTTAGAAGATTAGTTCGCTCGATGGAATCTTCGCTTTTTGAAGCACTGAATCCTACCGCCTGCATATTTAATCGCTTGCTAATGATTCTTTCGATACCATCAAAAGCTCCTCCAGCGATAAACAGAATATTCTCGGTATTTACCTCAATAAATTTCTGATCTGGATGTTTACGCCCCCCTTTTGGCGGAACATTTACCGTTGTCCCCTCCAGTAATTTTAACAAAGCCTGCTGAACTCCCTCACCTGAAACATCACGGGTAATTGAAGGATTATCGCTTTTACGTGCGATCTTATCTATCTCATCGATAAAAACGATTCCACGTTCTGCTTTTTCAGTATTATAATCTGCAGCCTGAAGCAATCTTGTAAGAATACCTTCCACATCCTCGCCTACATATCCAGCTTCAGTAAGAACGGTAGCATCAACAATAGCTAAAGGAACATTCAGCATTTTCGCGATAGTTCTGGCCATAAGGGTCTTCCCTGTTCCGGTCTCTCCTACCATCACGATATTACTTTTCTGGATCTCTACGTCATCATCGCTCTCTGGCTGTAACAACCTTTTGTAATGATTGTAAACCGCCACAGACATCACTTTTTTGGTTTCTTCCTGCCCAATAATATATTCATCCAAAAACGATTTGATCGATTTTGGTTTGCTCAGCATAAGGTCTGAGGAAAGCTCTCTTGCTTCTCCCTGCTTGGATTCCTCTACCACAATCCCATGTGCCTGTTCTATACAACGATCACAAATGTGGGCATCCAGACCTGCGATAAGCAAGTTGGTTTCGGGTTTTTTTCTACCACAAAAGGAACATTCTAAATCTTCTTTCGCCATTATTTAAATTTTCGGTAATAACTATTGCGAAATAGTTAATTACAATTTATCCTTCTCTTGTTAATATCTCGTCGATCATACCATACTCCTTGGCTTTCTCAGCCTTCATCCAAAAGTCACGGTCACTGTCCTCATGAACTTTCTCATAGGTTTGTCCTGAATGTTTCGCGATGATATTATATAATTCTTCTTTTAAGGTAACGATCTCTCTGGCCGTGATCTCAATATCACTTGCCTGCCCCTGAGCTCCACCCATTGGCTGATGGATCATCACTCTACAATGAGGCAGTCCGCTACGTTTACCAGCTTCTCCGGCACATAAAAGAACAGCTCCCATAGATGCCGCCATACCTGTACAGATCGTCGCCACATCTGGCTTTATGAACTGCATGGTATCATAAATTCCCAGACCTGCGTATACACTCCCTCCTGGAGAATTGATATATATCTGAATGTCTTTGGAAGCATCTGTACTTTCTAAAAACAGTAACTGAGCCTGAACAATATTTGCTACCTGCTCATTGATCCCTGTTCCAAGAAAAATAATCCTGTCCATCATTAGACGGGAAAAAACATCCATAGCCACAGCATTCATCTGTCTTTCTTCGATAATATTTGGGGTCATGCCAACTGGCATCATACTGCTCACAATCTTATCGTAATAATTGCTGTTTATGTTATGATCTGAGACAGCATATTTTTGAAATTCTTTTCCGTAATCCATCAATTTTTTTATTGTTTTTCTAATCTTAATTAAAATTCCGGTTAAAACCAAAAAAGGCGTTACTCAATAATGAGTTAACGCCTTAAAGATAGGTAATATATCGTAAAAAGGCTTACTTATAAATAGCTTTCACAAATTCTTCGTAAGTAACTTCCTTTTCGTCGAACTTCATGTTCTCCTTGTAAAACTCAAGAAGTTTTTCGTTCATCAACTGCTCAGATAGTCTCTTCACCTCATCCTGGTTAGATAAGATCCTGGCCGCGATATCATCAAGTTCCTTTTCTGAAGGATCCATCTGACCAAATTGTGCCATTTGCTGTTTGATCTTTTCTGTAGTGAAAGATTTTAGATCATTGAAATCTACATTCAGGTTATTGTCGTTAACAACCTTTCCTTCGATCAACTGGTAACGAAGCCCTTTTTCACTTTTTTCGTATTCTTCTACAGCTTCCTCTTCAGTCAATGGCTTTTCACCAACGGTCTGAATCCACTTTTGAAGAAATTCTTTAGGAAGTTCAAAATTTGTAGCTTCAATTAGTGCTTCAGTGATATCATTCATCAACTGCTGATCGCTTTGCTGCTCAAATTGCTTAGCCGCATCTTCCTTGATCTTTTCTTTCAATTCGGTTACCGACTTCACTTTATCCTTTCCGAAAAGTTTATCGAACAATTCCTGGTCAAGATCTGCAAGTTCTCTTTCGTTGATCTCAGAGACTGTAAACTCTACCTCGATATCCAGATCATGGGCTTTATCATGTTCGATCTTCAGGTGATTGATCAAGGCGTGATCATCTTCGAATAAACCTTTAGTCTTTAAAGTGATCGTATCCCCAACCTTAGCTCCTACAAATTTATTAAGGTTGCGTTTACCTTTGATATTTGAAAGTTCGATGGTAGAATCGTTCTCTATACCTTCTTCTTCATTCTTGAAAGTACCAGCTACCGTATCACCTTCTTCAACCACATCTTTGGTCTTAAGCTTTCCATATTGCTTTTGGATGCTTTCTATCTGATCGTTCACCATTTTCTCATCGGCAACGATGTTATATTTAGTAACAGGCTTCTTAAGATCAAGATCAACCTCAAATTCTGGTGCAAGACCCAGTTCAAATTCGAAGCTGTAATCATCTTTATCCCAATCAAAATTTTCCTGCTCTTTTGGAAGCGGATTTCCAAGAACGTCTAATTTCTCTTCAGTAAGGTACTTGTTAAGGCTATCCTGAAGTAATTTGTTTACCTCATCTACCAATACAGCCTGACCGTATTGCTTTTTAACCATCCCCATAGGTACATGACCTTTTCTGAAACCGGGAATATTGGCATTCTTACGGTAATCTTTTAAAATCTTATCTACTTTACCGGCATAATCTTCTTTTGCGATATCAACTTTAACTACCGCATTTAATTCATCAATATTCTCTCTGGTAATATTCATTTTGATCTATTATAAAAATTGGAGTGCAAAATTACGTTTTTTCTTAAAGTCTGCAAAGTTTCAATTTGTTGAAATTCAGTTAAATCTAATCTGATTTAAGAATCGAAAAAAGTAAAGATTGTACCAGAGACAGTAACAAACTAAAAATTATGGCAATAAACCATCCGTCAACATCAAATCCTCCTACAAATCCATCGGCCATAAAAATAATGATCGCATTAATAACCAGTAAGAATAATCCTAAGGTAAGAATGGTCACGGGTAGTGTAAAAAGAATCAAAATAGGTTTTACGATGAAATTTAGCAAGGCCAGGACCAGGGCGACAATGATCGCGGTCCAGTAACTATCCACGCTAACTCCCGGTAAGATTTTAGCTAATATTACCACGGCAAGTGCCGTAAGCAATAATCTTAGTATAAAATTCATAAAATTATAATGGTTGATTATTTAGTAAAGTTGCAAAAAAAAGGCCGGGAAAATCCCGGCCTTTTTAAATTTTATGGCAATTTTAATATTACTGAACGTCCTGGCTTAGAGTCACAGTTCCGTAAGAACCAACATTTGCTTTAGGAACATTAGATCCATAAGTAGCATTGATCTCTGCAATAATTTCGTTAGCAATTACGGCGTAGCCACGTGGAGTTAAGTGGATTCCATCTAAAGAAAAAGCACCACCGGTTACAAAGTCTGATGTTATAACACCCCCATCGAAAGGAATCCCCTGTCCTTTTAACTGGCCTAGTGTTGTATTTACATCCACCAGTCCAAGACCTAAAGTTTCAGCATTCGCTTTAATAGCATCGTTAAAAAGGTTCGTAGCCTGCCCAATGAATTGAAGCTCTTCTGAATCCAGAGCATCTTTATCATCTATACCACTAACCGCTCCAAATAAGATCTGAGCCTGCTCTGGAGTAGGACTTCCACCAGCCTGTAAAATAGCAAGGACTTCCCCAACTTCCTGGGTTAATTGAACAGAACCATATCCCCCAGCCAATGCTGCCTGGTCTATAGTTAAAAGCAGAAGTTCATTTTCTGTCATTTGACGGAATCCAAGAGGATTGGCCTGAGACATAGGAACATCTATAAGGAACCTGTTTGGACCTTCGTTAAACTGAATAGCGTATTGCGAAGCTAAAGCCTGAGCTTGCTCTGCAGGCACTCCCTGGGCCATCAACCCACCAGCGAAAACTCCGGCAACTGCCTGGAAATATCCGGTTAACTGAGCCGCAGTAGCTGCATCCAGCACTAAAGCGTTATTTGGAACTGTTGTAAAGTAAGGCGCCGATGTAACATCTGGAATAGTTAAAAGTACTCCGTCTGCAGTTTGAGCCAAAGCACCAGCGATCTGACCGTATACCATGGAAAAGGCAGTTGGATCTGTAATATCGTTCTCTCCGTAGGAAGTGAAATCGGTATTTCCTAACTGAAATTCACCTGTACCACCTGAAGTGGCGTAACCAAGAACATCGTTGTTTCCAATCCACAAGGTAAAGAAAGTTGGATCCTGGGCCAGTGCATCGGCTAATACCGTTGCATTATCTGAGCTGGCAAATCTTGCATAAAACGGGTTTGCCAATCCTGCTGGCACTCCCGCAACATTTCCGTATCCCGGAGCAACCAGGTGATAGGATTTTGCTCCCGGAACACCCATGTTATTGAATGAACCTGAAAGTTTATTGGTAATATCTGTAGTAGGCGCAGCACCACTGTATCTTGCAGGACGTGGTTGACCGTTAGCACCAACAGCAAGAACGAATCTGTTTTGAAGAATCTGGTTTCCACCCAACAAAAGACCTCCAGCATTATCGTTCATTAATGGTTGAGTAAAACCATCTGTTTGCTGAGTTACGGCAAATTTCTGAGCCAGGATATTAGGATAGGAATTTTCCTGTCCTGTTATATAAAGTGCTCCGTCTGCATAACCTGCAGTCAAGGAGTTTCCAACAGCTACATAATTAGAGAAATCTGCCTGCCCATTGGAATATATTTCACCATCCTCGATGGCATTTTCTAATTCAGGTTCGCAGGATACAACCCCTAAGGCTAATATTGCGATATATTTAAAATAGTTTTTCATCGTCAAATTATATTTTAATAGTTACACCTAAACCTGGCACAAATGCGCTAGACTTATAAGTTCCTTCGAAAGGCACTCTTTCGCTCGCACCAGTTCGCGGATTAGGTTCTGTATAATAATCATAAGATTCTTCTATTTCCTCAAACCTACTATAAAGGAAAGAAGCATCGATCGCTACCTTATCTGTTACATTTACGGTAAGCCCACCTGTAAAGTTGTTAGAGTCATTACGCGGAGTTTCAGGTGCAAAATAGCCTGATTGTACCGGTGATTCATCAAAATAATAACCCGCTCTTAGAACGAAAGTTTCATTCGCGGTGTATTGAAGACCAAATCTGTAAATAGAAGCGTCCTTATAATTTCTTGGGTTATTAGAATCTGGAATATTAGGATTTGCCCAATCCACATCCAGAGAATCGTAAACATCCCAGAAAGTACGGTTATAATCGAATGCAAATAACCATTGATCATTTAGCTGGTAAGATGCACCAATAGTAAGTTCAGCGGGAAGCGGTAAAGTGGCATCGAACTGTGTATCACTAAAAGGAGTTAAAGGTGAATTCGGGATATTTTCAAAATCTGCATCTCCGCCTTCAGCTTCCACTAAGATCTCTGAACGATAATTAACACCTATGGTCAAACTATCAATTGGTCTCCACATTGCTCCTGCAGACCACCCCCATGCACTAACACCAGAAGCATCGATCGTTACATTCGAGCGATTCCCTTCAAGATCGGTAAGGGTTCTATTAAGATTCCTGTTGAAGTTTACCGATCCATTTACGTAGATAGGTCCACCACCTACAGAAAGATTATCTGTGATCTTATAAGAAGCTAACGCCTGCACATAAATAGCGGCCAGCTCGATGTCGTTCACAAGATGAGATCCTGCCCAATCTTTTTCCCAGGCAACAGAACTACCATAAGGAGTATATGCGGCAAGGCCTACACTGAATTTTTCGCTTAGTTTGTAAGAAAAGTAGGCATAAAACGGGGTACCAACCGGGCTATCTGTTCTGGCGGTCTGTCCAAATTCCTCATTTTGCCAAACAACATCAGAAAACACGGCACTTGCACCAACTGCCACATTAATCTTGTTTTCCAGGAAAACCAGTCCGGCCGGGTTAAAAAAGGCCAATTCTGCATTATTCACCACTGCCACTCCTGTGTGTCCCATGGCAAGTCCACGTTGACCCTGCAGACTAACCCTGTAACCACCGGCATAGGTTGTAGCCGTGGCCAATAAAACCAGGCCAAGTAAAAATAGTCTTTTCATAATTTAATTAGGATTATATTTAAAATGTCTTAAAAAGCTAGCGCCAAAAATAGCATAAAATAGATATTATGCAACATTTCAACAGTATTTATTATGCATACATAATAAATTTAGAAAGATTTTAAACAAATCTCATTACCGCCTCGTAGAAGTCCTTCATATTTTCAGCATGCACCCAATGTCCGGCATTTTTAATTTCCCGGATCTCAGCTTTAGAAAACTGTTTTTTGATTTCAGATTCATCCTCTGGTCTTATATAGTCTGAATTTTCTCCTTTAATAAAAAGTGTATCGCCATGATAGAAGCTATCTGCCGGCAAAGACTCGCCAATGTTCTCGATATTAGCTTTTAAAGCATCTAGATTCAGTTTTAAAGACAATTGCTCTTTTGTTTTCCAGTACAGGTTCTTGAGTAAAAATAATCTTACACCGGTTTCGGGTATATATTTTTTAAGAAAGTCCTCGGCATCTCCCCGGGAAGTTAGTTTAGCTTCATCCAAAGCAGTTAGTCCGGCTAAGATCTGCTGATGGTGTGGCGCGTAATATTTTGGAGCTATGTCTACGATGATCAGTTTCTCTACTAAGCCTTCATTTTCACAGGCTGTAAGCATAGCTGTCTTACCACCCATAGAATGCCCCAAAAGAATAACGTTTTCTAAATTCCTGGTTTCGCAATATTCTCGTATATCCCTTGCCATCAACTCATAAGAAAATTCATCGCTGTGCGAACTTTTCCCATGATTACGAGCATCTATTAAATGCACCTGGAAACCGTCCTTTGCAAATTGCTTACCTAAAGTCTTCCAGTTATCACTCATTCCTAAAAAACCATGAAGAATTAGGAAAGGCTTACCTTCTCCAAGAACTGTAGAATGTAATTCCATCTATTTTAAGAGTTTTAAGTATTCATGAATAGTTTTTTCAAGACCAAGATAGAGAGCCTCAGAGATAAGGGCATGACCTATAGAGACCTCGGCTAAAAAAGGAACATTATCCTTGAAGAATTTTAAATTTTCCAGAGAAAGGTCATGACCAGCATTTACTCCGAGTCCAAACTTATGAGCAAGTTCAGCACAATCGGCATAAGGCCTTACCGCATCCCGATCTCCTTTGGCATAATTTACAGCGTAAGCTTCAGTATATAATTCTATCCTATCTGTTCCGGTTTCAGCGGCGCCTTCAATAATTTTCTTCACAGGATCTACAAAAATGGAAGTTCTTATTCCATTTGATTTGAATTCAGCGATAACCTCCTTTAAATAATCCTTATGCTTTAAAGTATCCCAGCCGGCATTAGAAGTTATGGCATCTTCAGCATCTGGAACCAAAGTGACCTGAGCAGGCTTAGTATCCAGGACAAGATCTATAAACTGTTGAATTGGTTTACCTTCAATATTAAATTCGGTAGAAAGAACCGGTTTTAACTCTCTAACATCGGCATACCTTATATGCCTTTCATCTGGCCTGGGATGCACCGTAATCCCTTCAGCCCCGAAAGATTCAATTTTTCGGGCCGCCTCTACCACATTGGGAACATCACCTCCCCGAGCATTTCTCAAGGTGGCTATTTTATTGATATTGACACTTAATTTCGTCATTTCTTCCTTGTTTTATTAACAAAAATACAAAGTGCAGTCTGCTTCAATGAATTTTATTTTGATTAATTTGCATAAAAGGAAACGAAATAATGAGTTTGGAAAAACACATATTGAATGATGTAAGAATTTTAAGTGTTTCTGAAAAGATCGGGGACGTCCAGGAATTATTCAATCAATTAACCTACACGCATCTTCCGGTAGAAAGTGAAGGCATTTATGTAGGTTGTATATCTGAAAATGACATCAGGTGTTTCGAAAATGACAAAACCCTGGATGATTATCGCTACGCGCTGGAAGGCTTTTTTATGAGAGAAAGCAATTACTGGCTGGACAGCCTCGAGGCATTTGGGCAAAATAACTGTAACATATTACCTGTTTTGGATGACAACAATAACTACCTGGGATATGTAGAATTAAACGAAATGATCTCCTTATTTAAGGAAACTCCTTTTTTACACGAGCCCGGTAATATTTTGGTAATAGAAAAAGCATTTAAGGACTTCACCTTTGGTGAGGTTAGCCAGATCGTAGAATCCAATAACGCCCACTTACTGGGAGCCTTCGTTTCTAAAATGGAAGATGACATGGCCGAGATCACCATTAAGATCACCCCGTCTGGAATGAACGAGATCATCCAGGCCTTTAGACGATACGGTTATCTTATTATCTCTGAACATCAGGAGGACACCTTCAACAAAAACCTCAAGGATCGTTCGCAATACCTTGATAAATACCTGAACATATAATTTATGAAAATAGGCATTTACGGTCAGTTTTATCATACCAATGCTGCGAAATACATAGGCCAGCTTCTTGAATTGTTAGATCAAAAAAATATTGAAGTCTTAATCGAAGAAGATTTTCTGAAATTAATCCACAGCCACAACAGCATTGAAAAAGATTACGACCACTTTAGTGCCTTTGAAGAGCTAGACAACTCCTACGATCTCTTTTTTTGTATAGGGGGAGATGGAACCATCCTTAAATCCATCAATTATATCAGAAACCTCGACATCCCCATAGTAGGCATCAACACGGGTAGACTTGGCTTTCTTGCCACTATCCAGAAGGAACAGATAGAAAGTACCCTGGACGAAATTCTTGAAAAAAAATTCACTTTATCCCCAAGATCTGTTCTCACCATAGAAACAAATCCGAAGAGTTTTGATCCGGTCTTTTCACATATTGCGCTTAACGAGATCGCGGTGAGCAGGAAAAACACCACTTCCATGATCACGGTAGACACCTGGCTGGACGATCAATACCTCACCTCTTACTGGGCCGATGGCCTTATAATCTCCACTCCCACCGGCTCTACCGGTTATTCGCTTAGCTGTGGAGGTCCTGTGATCACACCAGATGCAGACTCCCTGGTAATTACACCAATTGCCCCGCATAATCTTAATGCCAGACCTCTGGTAATTAAAGATCACACCAGGATCAAGTTAAAGGTTTCCGGTCGCGAAAACACTCACCTGGTATCTATGGACTCCCGAATTGCCACTCTAGAAAACGATACCGAGATCATTATTACAAAAGCACCTTACACGATTAATTTTGTTGAATTAAGAGAAGATAGTTTTTTGAATACTCTTAGAAAAAAATTGCTTTGGGGTGAAGACAAGCGAAACTAAGCAATAAATACTTTCTAAAACTGTTTATAATTATGCACAAATCTGCTCAAATTATTGCAGAGCAAACAGAATTGTTATATTTGCAAACTTTTGAAAACCTATGAGGTACCTTATCGCATTTGTAGTGATGGCATTTTTTACAGTAACCACATACTCGCAAGAAGTCGAGGTTGGATTTTTTGCCGGAGGTGCAAATTTTATTGGTGATGTGGGTCGAACTAATTATATTCTGCCAAATACACCGGTAGGAGGTTTGATCGCAAAATGGAATCGAAGCAGCAGGCATGCTTTAAGATTAACCTTGCTATATGCAGAGATCGCTGCAGATGACACAAAATCTTCAGACACCAGAAGGCAACAGCGAGGCTATTCTTTTGAAAACAACATCGCAGAAGCTTCCTTAGGATTGGAATTTAATTTTTGGGATTTTGATCTTACTGACCCATTACCGCAAAGTACGCCGTATCTTTACACCGGTATTACCTATTTCAGGGCAGATCACGTCTGGTTAAAGAACGGAAGAGCCAGTAACCTGGTGAACGAAGGTTCTAACTTCGAATTTGCCATACCAATGGTCATGGGATACAAAGAAGCGGTCACCGAGCATATCATAGGTGCATTCGAAATCGGGGCAAGGTATACGCTTACAGATAACCTGGATGGCAGCTGGCCAGAAGAGTACCTGGGGCGTAGGGAACCTTCCGCAGAGTTTGGAAATAGAAATACTAATGACTGGTATGTATTTACCGGCATAACGTTCACATTTACCTTTGGCCGAAAGCCATGTTATTGCTTTTAAATGAATTATAAAGACAATTTAAACCTTGATAAATTACCCGAGCACATCGCCATTATTATGGATGGCAATGGTCGTTGGGCGAAACAAAAAGGTTTCCTTAGGGCTTCTGGGCATAAAGAAGGCACAAAAGCGGTTAGGGATATTGTTGAAGGCTGCGCTGAGATTGGAGTGAAAAATCTTACGCTCTACGCCTTTTCTACAGAAAACTGGAATCGCCCGAAATTAGAGGTCGACACCCTGATGAAATTACTGGTTTCCTCTTTAAAGAAAGAAATGAAAACCCTTCAGGAAAACCAGATAAAGCTGAATTCTATCGGGAACATTTCCAATTTACCTACGAAAGCTAAAAAAGAATTATTAGATGTTATTGAAAAAACATCTGGCAACAGGCGCATGACCCTAACCCTGGCTCTTAGCTATGGCAGCAGGGAGGAAATTAAAAATTGCATCACTCAAATCGCTGCAAAAGTAAAAAGTGATGAATTAACCCTTGATGCAGTTGATGAATCCGTTATAAATGAGCATCTTTACACCCGAAATTTACCAGATGTAGATCTATTGATCCGCACTAGTGGTGAACAGCGCATTAGCAACTTCCTATTATGGCAGATTGCTTATGCCGAATTGTATTTTACGAAAATCTTATGGCCAGACTATAGAAGAGAGGACCTTTTTGAAGCCATATACAACTATCAAAACAGAGAAAGAAGATTTGGAAAAACAAGTGAGCAACTCAGTTAGTGCATTCATGACGAAAAAGATATTTACACTTTTTGCATTTTTTTTCATATTCAGTATAGCTGTCAAAGCACAGGACCTACCCCTTGGAGATTCTAAAAAATATACTATTGGAGATATAAAAGTCACCGGAACCACCACTTATAATGAACAAACGGTGATTGCCTATACCGGCTTAAAAGAGGGGGAAGAGATCTATATTCCTGGAGAAAAATTAAGGGATGTGATCAATAAACTATGGAAACTGGAACTGTTTAGTGATATCAACTTTTATATCACAAATGTAGAAGGTAACGTTGCAGATCTTGAACTAGAGATCCAGGAAGTACCTGTTTTAAATAACGTAAGCTTTTCTGGAATCAGCAAGAAGAGCAAAAGAGTAGAACTTATAGATGAGAACAACCTCAAACCTGGTGTTAAGGTTACAGAGAATCTTATCACTACATCCAAAAATTACATAGAAAATAAGTACAAGAAAGAAGGATACTTTAATGCCAAAGTAGATATTAGAACCTCTCAGGTTTCAGATACTGCTAACACCAATAAGGTGAATATGGTGGTAGATATTAAACAGGGCGACAGGGTAAAGATCTCAGATATAGATTTTGTAGGTAACAATGAGTTATCTGATGCCAAGCTGAAGCGAAACATGAAGAACACCAAGCAAAAGAACCTTTTCAGGTTTTGGAAGCGTTCTAAATTCGTTAGAAAAGATTACCAGGCAGATAAGGAATCTATCATAGATAAATACAAAGAAGAAGGTTACAGGGATGCTCGAATAACTTCAGACACCCTGATTAAGAAAAACGAGGAAAATATCGCCCTTAAATTAGAGATCGAAGAAGGTAACCAATACTATGTAGGTGAGATAGATTTTCTTGGCAACAACGCGTATACAGACTCTCAGCTAAACCGTTTCTTAGGAGTTAAGAAAGGTGATGTTTATAATGGTGTTTTACTGGATGAAAGAGTACAGGGGAGAGAGCCTAATAAAGTTTCTATCGCTAACGAATACCAGAACAACGGTTATTTATTCTCGAACATAGATCTTGTAGAAACCAATGTTTATAATGACACAATCGATTTTGAGATCAGGATCGTTGAGGGTAAGGAAGCTTATTTTGACGAGATCAGGGTTACCGGGAATGATAAAACAAAAGATCACGTAATTTATCGTGAACTAAGAACAAAACCGGGACAAAAATATAGCCAGGAAGCCGTGGTAGCTACAGTTCGTGAACTTGGTGCCCTGGGATTCTTTGATGCGGAACAATTAAATCCTGAATTCGTAGATCCAGATCCCAGAGAAGGTACTTTAAGTCTAGAATACCAGGTGGTAGAAGCAGGAGCCAGCCAGATCGAACTCCAGGGAGGTTACGGTGGCGGAGGTTTCATTGGAACCCTTGGTCTATCCTTCAATAACTTTTCTATACAGGGATTATTCGATAAGGATGCATACAGACCAATCCCAATGGGAGATGGTCAAACACTATCACTAAGAGCACAGGCCAGTACTTTCTACCAGACTTACAGTCTTTCTTTTAGAGAACCATGGTTAGGAGGTAAAAGACCGGTGAGTCTTTCAACTTCATTTAGCTACACCAGGCAATTTCTTTTTGATCCAGTAGCGAGGCGAGCCGACAGGGACAGAAGTTTCGATATACTTGGGGTGAGTGTTGGACTTGCAAAAAGGCTAACCGCACCAGACCAGTATGTAACTGTATCGAATGTGGTAGGTTTCCAAAGGTATGATCTTAACAATTATAACACCGGCTTATTTACCTTTGGTGACGGGCATTCCAATAACCTGTATTACCAATTAGGAATTACCAGGGACAACACCAGGATAAACCCGATCTTCCCAACCGGAGGATCTAAATTTGCCTTTACCGCTAAACTTACTCCTCCTTACTCATTATGGAATGGAGTAGATTACGGTGATCTTGAAAACCAGGATGAATACCAGCTAAGAAATGATAACGGAAACCTTATAGACCAGCAAGGTAACAGGGTAACACCAGAAAATTCGGTTCCAGACAGAGAACAAGTAGATCAGAAAAAATATAACTGGCTAGAATTCTATAAGATTAAATTCGCCGGTACATGGTATACTAATCTTTACAGTTTTGGTCCAAGTAGCAACCTGGTATTAAGAACACATGCTGAATATGGTTTCCTTGGAGCTTACAATAATGAAAGAGGTGTACCTCCTTTCGAAAGATTCTTCCTTGGAGGTGATGGTCTTGGTGCATTTAGCCTTGATGGTAGAGAAACCATACAGTTGAGAGGTTATCCAAACCAATCTGTTATACCAATTGATAGACCGCTAAATCAAAGAGATGACGGTGCTACCATCTATAACAAATATTCACTGGAACTTAGATTCCCGATTACCTTAAAGCCTGCTGCATCTATTTATGCTCTATCATTTTTAGAGGCCGGTGCTACTTATGACAATTTTAGAGACTATAATCCGTTTCAATTAAATAGATCTGCAGGAGTTGGACTAAGGATATTTATGCCAACCTTCGGGTTATTAGGTATTGACTTTGGATATGGATTTGACGAAATTGTTGGTCAGCCAGGTCCAAATGGATGGGAAACACATTTTATCATTGGCCAGCAATTTTAATTTGGCATGATATTTTCTATATTCGATCTAGATGAAAAAAAGAGTATTTACCATTTTAGCGATTGCAGCCCTCGGCCTTACATCGGTCACAGCGCAAAAAACCATTAGACTTGGTTATATCGATATGGAATATATTCTTGAAAATGTTCCGGAATATAAGGAAGCATCAAGACAATTAGACAACAGGGTTCAGGAATGGAAAGTTGAAGCCGAAGCAAGAATGCGCAAGGTAGAAGACATGAAAACCAGGCTGGACAATGAAAGAGCTTTACTTACCAAGGAACTCATCGAAGAAAGAGAAAGCGAAATAGCCTATATGGAACAACAGGCTATGGAATACCAGCAAAACAGGTTTGGCCCAAGTGGAGATTATATGATCCAGAAGAAACAACTCGTTAGGCCTATCCAGGATCAGGTGTTCACTGCCGTTCAGCAGATCGCTGAAACCAGAAATCTTGATTTTGTTTTTGACAGAACTGCAGATATTGGAATGATATATGCAGATAAGCAATACGATGTAAGCGAAAGTGTTCTTAGAACCATTAAAAGAACCGCTAATCGTGAGCAGCTGGAAACCAAAGACGAGATTAAGGAACTTGAAAAAGCAGAAGACCGTACTGTAGAGCAGGATGCTGAGATCACCAAAAGAGAAGAACTGGTGGAACAACGCAAAACAGAACGAGAAGAATTTATAGAGGCTAAGAAAAAAGAAAGAGATTCTTTAAAAGCTGCAAGACAAAAAGAATTTGAGGAGCGGAGAGCTGAAATTCTTGCAGAAAGAGAAAGAAAAAGAGACTCCATCCTTAGAGCAAGAGAGAAAAAGAGCGATACAATAAATTAAATTTTTAACCTTAAATTAAACTTAACGACGATTACAATGAAACAATTCAGAACACTTTTTATAGCTTTAGCTTTGACGATTGGCGCTACTGCTTTTACAAATGCACAGTCTAAAGTTGCGCATATTGCGACTCAGGAATTGGTACAGGATCTTCCAGAGTATAAAAACGCAATGGATCAGCTTCAAAAACTTGAAAAGACATATGATGCAGAGATAAAAGATATGTTATCTGAGGCTCAAAGCACCATGCAACGTTACGAAGCAGAAGCTAATACAAAGTCTGAAGAAGAGAACCAGAAGCGTGCAACAGAATTACAGGCTGCACAAAGAAGAATTCAGGAACACAGCGCTAAAGCCAGACAGGATCTTCAAAAGAAAGAAACTGATCTTCTTAAGCCAATCCTTGAAAAAGTTCGTACTGCGATCCAGAAGGTAGCAAGAGCTAAAGGATACGACTATGTTCTTGATTCTACTACTGGAACAGGAGTTCTTTTAGCTGATGGGTACAACCTTATGCCAGACGTAAAGAAAGAATTAGGAATGTAATTGATTCCTTTTATCGATAAATCTAGAAAACTGCGTACATATTTGTACGCAGTTTTTATTTTTACACCTATATGAACGATCCCAGACCTATAGGCATTTTTGATTCGGGCGTTGGCGGAACTTCTATTTGGAAAGAGATCCACCAGTTATTGCCTAATGAGAGAACCATTTACTTATCTGATAGTAAAAATGCTCCTTACGGGATAAAAACCCAGGAGGAGATCATAAGGCTTTCCATTAAGAATACTGAAAAGCTCCTGGCGATGAACTGTAAGATTATCGTGGTTGCCTGTAACACCGCAACCACAAATGCAATAAAAGTGCTGCGTTCTTCTTATGAGCTGCCTTTTATCGGGATTGAACCCGCCATAAAACCCGCTGCACTCAAAAGCAGCAATAAGGCCATAGGGATTCTTGCCACCAGAGGTACTTTAACCAGTGAACTATTCACCAAGACTTCAGAAATTTATGCCCGTGACATCAATGTAATAGAAGTTGAAGGTAACGGACTGGTAGAATTAATTGAAAGTGGTAAAAAAGATTCTAAAGAAGCCGAAATCCTGTTGAAACAGCTATTAAAACCAATGCTGGCTGCAGAAATAGATTATCTCGTACTTGGCTGCAGTCATTATCCCTATCTTATACCTCAGCTACAAAAAATCTTACCAGAGAATGTTAAGATTATAGATTCTGGGGAAGCGGTGGCCAAACAAACAAAAGCTGTCCTTGAACAAAAAGGATTATTAAACACTAAAATAGGTGAGATTCTGGAACCGGAGTTCTATAGTAATGTAGATCCTGAAGTATTATCTGGGATTATTGGCGCTACCGGGGGCTATTATAAAGTTTCAAGACTGGACTTTTAGTTATTTATAGCAGGACATTTACAGTCATAACGCTCCCTGCTTTTACCAAAGTTATACCCAAGAGTTATCTGGTGGAAACCACCATTGCTCAACACCAGAGAATTTAGCTGGTAGCTATAGGTGTACCCCAAAACAAATTTTTTATAATCCATCCCGATAAATGGGGTAACATATCTTAATTGCTGGCGCTTCACTTCTTCTCCCTGAGGGGTGAATTCAGAACTTTCAAAACTATTTCTGTAGGAGAGGCCTCCCCAAATACTATTTCCGTTTTCAAGCTCATAATAAGCTTTCACATTCCCATCTATAGCCATTTCATTGGTAGCTTCCCTCGCCTGGAATAAGATAGAAGGCTCAAAGCTCCAGGGATCATTTGGGTTCAATGAAAACACGTAACCTGCAGAAAAAAGATATTTCCTCATATTACTGGGCACAGCGTCTGAAAAAAACAACTCCCTACGCACCAAAAGAATATTTTTAGCCGCAAAATGAAAGTACAGATCGCTTATGTAATATGAGATCCCAAAATCCATGTTTCCAAAGATATCGGCATTGCTGCCCCCTAATAAAGGATCAAATTCTGTAAACCCGCTGGTATCAAGCCTGTGCTGAATAGCTCCAAGACTCAGCCCGAACGACAACTGATTCAGATCTGCAGTACTTCTTGAGAACATTAGATGATAAGCGAAGGTCGCATAAGCTCCGGTCTTGGAATAGTTTCCGTTCTCATCCCGAAAAGCGATTCCGCCCAAACCTATCTTCTGCCCTACTCTGGTATTGAAAGAAACGGTTTGTAAGTTAGGAGCATCCTCCACGTCGAACCACTGGAGTCTTCCGGTTAGCCGAATCTGGTCATAATTTGAAGCCCCTGCCATTGAAGGATGAAGCAAATAAAGATTGTCTGTAAGATAATCTGAATAGGTTGGAATAACCTCCTGAGCCTTTAATGCAGAATTATTAAAAAATAATATCGACACTAAGAACAAAGCATACTTTAACCTGAAAAAATGAAAATTAAAGCAAGGATTTAAATGTATTGAACTAGTCATAAAGGCTGTAAATATATGTATTACCTTGATTTTCTTTAGTATTTTTGCCAAAAATTTTGAGATGAAAGATTTCACTATAAATATTGTTCCAACCACCACAGCCTCAATTGTAAAATTTGAAGCTGATAAGTTCCTGACCCGTCATGAAAACTATGAATTCAAGAACATAGATGAAGCGGCGAAATCTCCACTTGCACAACAATTGTTCTATCTTCCGTTTGTTAAAACGGTGTATATCGCTCAGAATTTCATCGCAATAGAAAAATATGACATTGTTGAGTGGGCAGATGTGCAGGAAGAAGTTGCCGAGCAGATCCAAACCTATCTTAATAAAGGCGGAGAAGTTATAAAAGAGACGAAAGCTCAAACAGGAAAGGTACCGGTTACGGTTTACGCAGAAAGCACACCGAATCCCGCGGTAATGAAGTTTGTTGCCAATAAGAAATTGGTTTTACATGCGGCTGAATTCAAGAATATAGATGATGCTAAAGACGCCCCCCTGGTTCAGAAGCTTTTCCATTTCCCTTTCGTGAAAGAGGTATTTATAGACGAGAATTATGTTTCTATCCAGAAATATGATGTAGCCGGATGGGAAGAGATCACTATGGAATTACGTGAATTCATCAGAAATTATCTGGAAGAAGGAAACGAAGTTCTTACCAAGGAAAGCGTTGAAACTTCAAAATCTGCCAATGCTGAGATCGCTGAAACCAGGAAAACAGATTTCGAGAACATGGATGACACCTCGCAACAGATCGTGGCTATCCTAGATGAATACATTAAACCGGCTGTAGCAAGTGATGGCGGGAACATCCTTTTTGATAGTTATAACGAAGAAAACAAAACCGTAAAGGTTATACTACAGGGAGCCTGCAGCGGTTGCCCATCTTCTACCATGACCCTGAAAAGCGGTATTGAAACCATGCTCAGGGATATGCTTAGAGGAAAAGTAGAATACGTCGAGGCTGTTAACGGCTAAGATTTAGAAAAAATTAAGAATAAAAAATCCCTTTTAAAAAGGGATTTTTTTATTCCTAATAATTTGTGGCTTTCGCTTCGTTGTAAAATTCCTGGAAAAGCTGCAGCAAACTCATGGTTGAACCAATGAGGTCTTTAGTTTCCAGAAGTATTCCAAAATATAATTTTGTGTTCTTAGGGCTGGATTCCTGAGTACGGATTCTCTGTATCTGTTTTTGAATTAGATCACTTACATATTCCATAAGGTCCTGTTTCTCGCTGAGAAGGTTATCTATATTCCCAAACTCATGATTATCGAAGGTCTCAGTGATCTCATCAAAAAGGATCTGCATCTTATCATCTACCTTTTTAAGATCTCGGATTTGATTGAACTTTAGATTCTTATGGTTATTGTGTACATGGTTATAACTATTGCGGGTAATAAAACTAATAGACTGTACCATATCCTGCAAATGATCCAGGGTAAGTATATAGAATTTGCTCGCTTCTACCGAGTCTTCATCCAGTGATTTAATAAAATAGAAGATATTATCTTTTAATTCATCTACTTCGGTTTCCAGTTTTTCTATCCTCTTATAATTTTTTTTGAGTTTGCTCAGGTCGTAATAACCCAGTTGATCCACGGTCCTGGAATACATCTTGTTAATACCGCCAATCACATTGGAAATATTTTCAGAAGTTTCTGAAGTTATCTCGTTAATAGTGATGATATCACTTTTTTTAAACTTCTTTCTGGTCTTTTCTTCCTTCGTCTTGCGGGAATGAAGAATTCCGCTCCTCGCTACCAGAACAAGAGCAATGATGATTAAAACCGCCAACGCAATGGTTCCTCCAAAATAAATGATCGCGGCGAAGATCGCTGCCGCGGTAAAGGCAACTATTGCGGTTACAAACCAGCCGCCTATTACATTAAGCACGCCGGCCACCCTGTAAACAGCACTCTCTCTATCCCAGGCCCTGTCTGCCAGGGAAGTACCCATCGCTACCATAAAAGTCACGTAAGTTGTAGAAAGCGGAAGCTTCATGTTGGTACCTATAGAGATCAAAACACTAGCCACCACCAGGTTTACCGAAGCCCGCACCATATCGAAGGCAGGAGCATCAAATCTTTTACTTCTGGAATGCGCAGAAGGTTTATCAAACTTATTTTCAATCTTACTACGCATTCTTTCTGGCAGTACCGTACTTATGGCATTTCCAAAAAGGACTGAATATCTTACAATTCCACGCGATAACCAGTTAGGCTCAAATCTTTCTACCGCATCGCCCTGCCTGGAAAGATTGATACCGGTATCTACCACCGCCCTTGCCTTACTGGAAAACCAAAGCGTAATTACCATTACCGCTCCAGCTGCGATCAAAAGAATTTCAGGGGTTGGCACACTTCCGGAAAGTCCCGTCATGGAAAATTCTGAAGGCAGAACTCCGGTAGCCGCATTAGCCGTTTGCCACAGTTCAAAAGACTGCCATGCGGCGATAGGAACACCAATGAAGTTCACCAGGTCATTTCCGGCGAAAGCCAAAGCCAAGGCAAAGGTACCTATGATAATAATAGTCCTGAGTATATTGATCTTTAGGAAGCTCATTAGAAATTGAGAGATCCCTGTAAATAACACCAATCCAATCAAGACTATGATAACGGTATGAGTGTTCACATAATTCATGGTCTCCTGGGAAATATACGGCACGCTCTTCATTCCCTTTATGAGGATAAAATAAAGGATCGCTGTAAGCGAAAGACCTCCAAAAATGGCTCCTACATATTTCATTTTTCTTTCGAACTGGAAGGAAAAAACAAGACGGGAAATATATTGGACGATCGCCCCCACGAGAAAAGCAATCACCACGGCCATAAGAATACCCACAATGATCTCGGTCGCCTTAGCTGTATTAATATAATTGGCAAGTGCAGAAAGATTCCCATCTCCCTGAGCGTATATCTTAATCGCGGCCATACAAACCGCGGCACCAAGCAATTCGAAAACTATAGAAACGGTGGTTGAGGTTGGCAAGCCTAAAGAATTGAAGAAATCTAATAAGAGTACATCAGTGATCATAACCGCCATAAAAATGATCATGATTTCTTCGAAGTAAAATTCACCTGGTAAGAAAATACCCTTACGGGCAACTTCCATCAATCCACTCGAAAATATCGCTCCAACCGCCACCCCAATACTTGCTACTATCATGATAGTTCGCATGGATACCGCTTTTGAACCAATGGCAGAATTCAGAAAATTGATAGCGTCATTGCTAACTCCAACAACTAAATCTGTGATCGCAAGGGCAAAAAGTGCCACGAGCATTACGATATAAATATCTTCCATAACAGGTCAATTATCAACCGTTAAAATTGTTGTTTTTTCAATTAACTGGCTGAGCTTTAAAGTTATTAAAAGATTAATAATAAAATATGCATTTCAGACTAGTATGAAATTATACTTATTTTAGGGTTTCAGGCTAGTTTTTGGCTTCTTTCCTCAATATCTTTAAAACTTAAAATTTTTTATGGATCAAAAACCGGCTGAATACACCAATGACCTCATTCATGAAAGTAGTCCTTACCTGCTTCAGCATGCGCATAATCCCGTAAACTGGAAAGCCTGGAACGATACTGTTCTGGAGCAAGCTCAGGAAGCGAACAAACTTTTATTGATAAGCGTAGGCTATTCTGCCTGTCACTGGTGTCATGTAATGGAGCATGAAAGTTTTGAAGATGAAGAAGTCGCCAGGGTTATGAATTCTAATTACGTATGCATTAAAGTAGACCGGGAGGAACGACCAGATATAGACCATGTCTATATGAATGCTGTACAGGCAATGACCGGAGCCGGTGGCTGGCCCATGAATGTGGTTACTCTACCCGATGGCCGGCCGGTTTGGGGAGGCACCTATTTCAGGAAAGAACAATGGAAGGACGCATTAAAACAGATCGCTCACCTCTACGAGACCCAACCGGAGAAACTTTTAGAATATGCCGAAAAGCTAGAAAATGGCCTGAAGCAGATCCAGATCGTTGAACCTAACCAGGACTTCAGCAGATTTCATCGGGACTTTTTTCTACCGGTGATCGAAAAATGGAAACGATCTTTTGATCCTAAGAATGGAGGTTACCACAGATCTCCCAAATTCATGATGCCGAATAATTTCGAATTCCTGATGAGATATGCTCATCAAAATTCAGATAAAGAGTTAATGGATCATTGTATGTTAACTTTAAACAGGATCTCCTGGGGCGGGGTTTATGATCCCATCGAAGGCGGGTTTTCAAGATATTCTGTAGATGAAAGATGGCATGTACCGCATTTTGAAAAGATGCTATATGATAATGCCCAACTCGTTAGTTTATATTCCAAGGCTTTTAAGATCACCAAGGATGAATGGTACAAGGAAGTGGTAGAAGACACCCTTAATTTCATAGGCAATGAAATGACCGACTCCTCCAATGCCTTTTACTCTGCTCTGGACGCAGACAGCATGAACGAAAAAGGAGTAAAGGAAGAGGGAGCATACTACGTCTGGACCAAACCCCAATTGCAAAAGATCCTGGGAGATGATTTCTCCCTATTTTCTGAATATTACAATATCAATCACTACGGAAGATGGGAAGACAAAAAATATGTCTTTATAAGAACGGAAAAACTCGAGACCATCGCAGCCAAATTCGACATTACTGTTGAACAACTAAAAAGCAACATTAAGGAATGTCATAAAAAACTTAGAGTACAGAAAGCGAAGAGGGAAAAACCCGGTCTTGATGATAAGTCGTTGACCTCCTGGAACGCGATGATGACAAGCGGATATTGCGAGGCATATAAAGCCTTCGCAAATAAGGATTACCTGGAAACCGCTGAAAAAAATGCCAATTTCATCATGAATCAGCAATTTCAGGAAAACGGTCGCTTGTATCATAGTTATAAAAACGGGAAAAGCAGTATTAATGCCTATCTGGAAGATTATGCCTTTACAATATCTGCCTTTTTAGATCTTTATGAATCGACTTTCACTCTTAAATACCTTCAAAAGTCTGAAGAGCTTATTAAAATCGCTGATCAGGATTTCTATGATGAAACTTCAGAACTGTACTTTTTCACTTCCATAAAAGACAGACCATTGGTTACAAAGACCATAGAGATTAATGATAACGTGATCCCGGCGTCGAATTCAGAAATGGCAAAAAACCTATTTAGATATGGAAAATTAACCGGTGAAACCAGTTGTATTGAAAGGGCAGAAAAAATGCTTCAGAATATCACAGACAAGATCCCTGAATATCCTCAATCTCATTCTAACTGGTTAAACCTGATGATGAATTTTTGCTATCCTTTTTATGAAATTGCAATAACCGGGGAAAATTTCAGAAATAAAGCTACTTCCTTTCAGCAAAGATACCTACCCAACACGGTTCTGGCGGCAACCAATACCGATACAGACCTGGCCTTATTAAAAGACAGGTTAATAAAAGGGAAAGATCTCATTTACATTTGCAAAGAAGGAAGCTGCCAGTTACCTGTAGAAACAGAAAAGGAAGCTTTTAAAGCGATATCTGAAATTTAACAAAAATTAAAGAGTAAATAGGCTCAATTTATTTACAATTATAACTTAACTAAAAACGAACAAAAAAATTATGGAAAAGCTTAACAGCTGGGGCGATATCGCCAAAGAGTATGGTAGTAAAATTATTGATTATTTACCTACTTTAGTTGGAGCCATAGTGCTGCTTATCGTAGGACTCTGGGTGGTTAAATTAATTGTAAAATATCTAAAGAAACTATTCGAGAGAAAAGATTATGATCCTACACTGGAAAAGTTTACGGTAAATGCTGCCAGCTGGGGATTAAAGATCATTCTTTTTGTATTGGTGATCACGCAACTGGGCGTAGAAAGTGCTTCGCTTGTTGCCGCAATTGGTGCCGCCGGTTTAGCTATTGGCCTCGCTTTGCAAGGATCCCTGGCAAATCTCGCTGGAGGCGTATTAATCATAGTTTTAAAGCCGTTTAAGGTTGGAGACTGGATTGAGGCGCAGGGTGTTTCTGGTAGCGTTGTGGAAATTTCTCTTTTTTATACCAAGATAAATACTTTTGGAAATCAAAGAGTTGTAGTCCCAAATGGTCAATTAAGTAATGATAATATAACCAACTACAGCTATAACAATACCCGAAAAGAAAATCTCACCTTTGGAATCTCGTATGACGATGATATTAAGAAAGCGAAGGAAGTACTTACCAACATGGTAATGGAACAGGAAAATGTTCTAAAAGATCCTGCACCACAGATTATAGTACATTCTCTTGGCGACAGCTCAGTTAACTTCTCGGTTAGATATTTTGCTGAATTAACTTATTTCTGGGATCTGCACTGGTATATGATCGAAGAAGGTAAAATAAGACTTGAAGAAGCAGGAATGACTATTCCTTACCCTCAAAGAGATGTTTACCTGTATGATCAAACAAAAATGAAAGGCACTGTTAGAGAAAAGCAATCTGAATAGTTTGCTAGCCAGCTATAAAGTCTTTTAAATAATAAGGCTCAAAGTAAGCGACATCTTCGGTGTCGCTTTTTTGATGCTTTAATTCGGCAATTTCAGCCATTTCTTTGGCTGAAGGATATTGCTGGGTATGGAAAACTGCGTTTGGATGTTTACAGATCTCTTCAAATTTCGCTACCCCGTTCCCTATAAAATGAACTTTAGATTTCTGCAAGTATTCAGCGAATGCAGATTCATCGAGGACCTGAGCCAGGGTATCTCTAACCTGGTTTAGATCTGAATTATAAACTGCAGAATATACTTCCATCCTTCGGGCATCCAGCATGGAAATTATCATTCCATTTTCAGATTTAAGCCTAGCGGCCAGAAGATCAAGGGTGGGTATCGAAATAAGAGGAAGATCAAGTGAATAGCAGAGCCCCTTAGCAGAAGAAACCCCAATTCGTAACCCTGTGTAGGAGCCCGGCCCTTTACTTATGGCAATAGCATCCAGATCTTTTGTGGAAACACCAGCTTCCTGTAAAACTTCATTAATAAAAACATGAAGTTTTTCTGCATGAGAATAGTTCTTGCTGTTATCTTCTTTCAAAGCCAGCAGTTTTCCATCCTTAGCTAAACCTACAGAACAGTTTGTCGTCGCAGTTTCAAGACATAAGATAAGTGCCAAATCGCCTAAATTTATTCAGTTTCCTTTTCTTCTTTACCCTCTTCTTTCACCTCGATCTCGTCTCCGGGAGCAAGGCTTTTCGTTACGGTACTATAGGGCCCGGTGATCACAACATCGCCATCTAAAAGACCTTTAGTGATCTCTATATGCGAATCATCCTGTATACCGGTTTCCACGACGCGAAGTTTAGCTTTTTTGCCATCTTTTACAAATACACATTCAAACTTTTCTTCATTTTCATCCTCCTTTTTGATCTCAAAAGACTTTTTGGTTGAAGTTGTATCGCTTTTAATAACAATGGCACTAATAGGCACCCCTATCACGTTCATTCTTCTATTGGTAATAATATCTACAGTAGCCGTCATTCCCGGTCTAAAAGGTGAATAATTCTCCGGCTTCCCTTCCATAAGATCTGCATAAGAATCTTTCAGGATCCTAACTTTCACCTTGAAGTTGGTAACCTGATCTGTAGTAAGCGTATTATCTGCTGTATTTGAAATTTCAGTCACTATACCCCTGAACTCCTTTCCTAAATAGGCATCTACCTCAACTTTTGTAGAATCTCCTACCGATACTTTCACGATGTCATTTTCATTTACGTCTACCTCTACTTCCATATTATCCAGATTGGCAACACGAAGAATTTCAGTACCTGCCATTTGCTGGGTTCCCACTACTCTTTCTCCCAATTCGGCATCAAGTTTAGAAATAGTCCCGGTCATAGGAGCATAGATATTGGTACGGGCAAGATTGTCCTGGGCTTCGGTCACGGTCGCTGCACTACTCTGCATACTGTAATAAGCAGATTCCTTATTTGCCACGGCCATTTCGTAGTTAGAAACAATCCCATCCCATTCAGCTTTAGAAATCACTCCTTTTTCAAAAAGCTTTTTATTTCTGTTATAATCTGCATCTGCCTGTTTAAGGTTTGCCTGGGTCTGGGCGTAATTAGCTTTGGAATTCTGATATCCTGCTCTTACTCTTTGCAGGCTGGACTGGTATATATCTGGATTAATCCTTACTAAAAGATCACCTTTCTCTACTGCCTGTCCTTCTACTACAGGAAGCTCTATGATTTCTCCGGAAACTTCAGAAGAAAGCTTTACCTCAACTTCGGGTTGAATTTTTCCGGTAGCTGAAACTGTTTCAGTAATATCTATAGGTTCAACCTGGGTGATCTCTACTTCCTTTACATTAGCTGAGCTACCAAACCAACCAGCCTTTTTCCCTATTACCAATAATACAACCAGGGTCACAATTACCCCAATGATGATGAAAAGTGTCTTTTTATTCATTTAATTAGAATTTTAAATCCCTTACCGGAATTCCAAAGTATAGTTCAACTACCTTTAGTTTGAAAATATAATCATATTTAGCTCTGAGAGCCTCTCTTTGAGTATTTTCATACCTGATCTTAGCCTGGCTAAAATCAAATGCATTCGTAAGACCTACATCATAACGCTCTGTGGCATATTCAAAAGCTCTCGCCTGGGCTTCGGAAGCAACCAGGGCTGCCTCATAAGCTTCAAAAGCGCCATTAGCATCTGTATACGCCTGGTATACGTTCGCCTCAAGATCAAGCTGTGCCTGCTCTAATTGATATTCCGCACGTTTAACATTCACTTCATTTCTACGAACCTGGTTTCTAGTCGCAAAACCGTTCAATACCGGCACGTTCAACTGGAATCCATAGGTGATACCATCATTGATAGATAACTGATCGAAAAACGGACGTGCCGCACCCAAAACCGGGATCGTATTCCCTGTAAGCACCTGTTGATTGGTGCCTTCCACAAATCCAATAGGTCGGGTTGGATCATTAGGATTAACTTCAGAGCCAATAATTCTATCCTGCCCGGTTTCCCTGGTATTATAATTAAAAAAAGCATTTAGCGTAGGAAGATATGCTCCTCTTGAAATTTCTACGTCCTTTTCAGCTAATTCCATATTTGCTTCCGCAATTTTGATCTCAGAGCGTTCCTCTTTGGCTTTTTCGATCACTTCATAAACCGAATTTGCAAGGATCTCATTTCCAAAGATATCGTAATCTCTGTCTACTATATCGAAATTTTGATAATCCCTTATCGCTAATGTTTGAGCCAGGCTAATTAAAGATATCTGTATCTGGTTTTCGGCAAGGATCATTCTTTGCTTTTCATCTGCCATAGTCGCTCTTATCTCTAGAAGATCTCCTTCTGGTAACACACCGGCATCCACAAGATCCTGGGTTCTTCCCAATTGCTCCTGGGTGACCTGGTTTTGAGCTTTCAATACTTCGAGGCTCTGCTTATTGAATAGAACCTGAAGGTAAGCATCTGCTACAAAAAGAGTGATATCATCTTTCATCTTATCTAATGAATACTGGCTGGAAAGTCTCGATATTTTTGCCCTTTGAAGCTGTTTAAAGTTTCTCAGCCCATCAAAAAGAGTGAGCCCGGCAGTAACTCCCGCAGAAAAGTTCCTAACGGTTTGATTTACCAGTATCCCGGTGGTAATACTTTGGGTTAGACCCGTGTTCCAGGCATTGGTCGCCTGCGCGTTAATGTTCGGAATAAAATTCCCAATGGCATCGCGTTTTTCTATGTCTGAAAATTCCACATCCAGCTCAGTTTGTTTTACCTGGATGTTATTTTCTAATGCGTAATTCACGCATTCTTCCAGGGTCCATTCCTTCTGCTGCGCAGTAAGAACGCTGGAAAAAAGCAATAGGGTGACTAGTAAGCAAAAATTCTTCATAATATAATTCTGTAAGATATGTCTGTGAAATGTGCAGGTTGTTACACACTAAATAAAATTTCTATTTCTGAGCAATGTTCATTGCAGGTTTGATCTGGTTCCAGACCTTGATCTTGTCTCCCTTTTTCACTCCGCTTTTAACCTCAACATTAATCCCGTCGCTCACGCCAAGTTCCACCTTCTGCTTCTGGAATTCCTGGTCGCCGGTCATCACCTCTACAAATGGCTCTTTGGTTTCAGGATCAAACTGTACCAGGGCTTCCTTTATAGCCAGCACATCATCTGCACGGGCAAGAATAATAGAAGCATTAGCACTTAAGCCAGCACGAATAAAGGTAGTATCGGCCTTATCAAGTGATCCCTTGATCTCGAATTGGATGGCTCCATTATCTTCAACTCCCTTTGGAGCGATATAATCCAGCACGGCATCGAAAGTCTTATTTTCGATCGCACCTACGGTAACCTGTAGCGGAAGGTCTTCCTTGATCTTACCAACTTCACTTTCGTCTACTTTACCTTCAAAGATCATTTCATTCACATCTGCCAGGGTGGCGATAGTAGTACCATCATTAAAGTTATTGCTTTCTATTACCTGGTTTCCGGTTTTAACTGGTACATCCAGCACCATACCTTCCACGGTAGAACGTATTAAAGTATTGGCGGCGCTACCAATTCCACTGGTAGTACCTGTTCTTACGATCTCATAATTCTGTTGTGCAGATTTGTAATTCTGCTCAGCCCTTTTAAAACTGACCTCAGCCGCATCAAAATCATTGGCAGCGATCACGCCCTTATCATAAAGCTCTTTCTGTCTTTCAAAAACCTTTTTCTCATTATCAAGATTGATCCTGGCCGTAGCCACGGCATCCTTTGCACTTTGCAAGGATGAAACATTAGGGATCACCCTGATCCTGGCGATAAGATCCCCGGCTTTAATGCGATCACCGGCTTCGATATAAATTTCATCGATGATTCCCGAAATGTTTGGTTTGATGAGAACCTCTTCTTTAGGAACGATCTTTCCAGTGGCAACGGTCTTTTTAATGATGGTCTCTTTAAAAGGCTCTTCGGTCTCATAAACAACCGGATCCTCCTGGTTTTTCTGATATAAATAGTATAATGCCCCAACAAAGGTGACGGCGATAAATACTAAAATTCCGATGGTTACAAATTTTTTCATTTTTTGATTGTATTTGTTTTAAATATTACTCCGTTCTCAAGGCGTCTACAGGCTTCACTTTAATGGCCTGTTGCGCCGGGATCAATCCGGCCAGTAAACCGGAAATGATTAAAATTGATAAAGCGACCATTATAACCCCAAGGTTTACCGAGGGATTAAGGAACATCATTTCTGAAGTATCCATCTGGGCAAGTTGAAAATTCACTAACCAGATCACCGCCGTAGCCAATATGATTCCTGCCATACCAGATATAATAGTTAGAAATATAGATTCCATAAGAATCTGGCCCCGAATAGACCAGGGTGTAGCTCCAAGCGCTCGCCTAACTCCAATTTCATTGGTTCGTTCTTTTACCACGATGAGCATAATATTACTAATCCCAATAATCCCGGAAAGCAATACCAGAACTCCCACGAAATAAGCCACCCCTTTCAGGGCAATAAAAAGCCCGTTTACTTTGGAGAATTCCTGATAAAGATCAAAATTACCCACCGCCCGGTCATCATCTGGATGAATGCTGTGGCGGCTTTTAACAATATCTATAATATCTCCTTTTAAATTGGTAATAGAATATCCATCCTGTGCGGTAATAGCCATCCAGCCAACTTCATTCCCTCTGTTAAAAGCCTGGGAAAAAGAAGTGAAAGGCACATAAATCTGCTTTTGGCCTTCTTCAGCATCACCTCCCTGGCTTTTCTTCTTGTAGGTGCCAATCACCATAAAGTTCACTCCATTAATCTTGACGTAAGTTCCCAGTGGATCTTCTCCTTGATCATAAAGAGCTGTGCGAACCCCCTCCCCAATGATAGCCACCTTTCTCTTTTGATTGATATCTGAATAGTTCAAGAACCTCCCCGAAGTAATATCCATAGGTTCCTGCTGAATGATTTCCGGGTAATCCCCATAAACATTAAATGCGCCGGTATTCAAACCGCGAACTACATTGTTAGCTCCTCCAAAACCTCCCAACTGATTCCTTGGTGACACAAATCTCAAACCGGGAACCTGTTCCCTGATTGCGGTCACATCATCAACTTCAAAATTGTAACGCCTGCCCTTAGGCATTCCTTTGTATGGCTTAGAAGCAACCTGGGTCCACATGAACATGGTGTTGGTTGCTATGCCACTAAACCCCTGTTTTACGCCATTTTCCAGGCCCTTCCCCGCAGCAAGGAGTATCACGAGAATAAAGATCCCCCAAAGTACTCCGAAAGCCGTAAGAACAGTTCTAAACCAATTTGAGGTCAACGCCTCTATTATTTCACTCCAGCGATCTCTACTAAACATTTTATTCGTCTCTTAAAGCGGTTATTGGTTTAATTCTGGCAGCACGCCAGGCGGGAAAAAATCCGGCAAGGGCACCTGCAATCACAAGTATCACCACCGTATTGATCGCTACGGTAAAGTTCACTGTAGGATTGTATATATACTGGGTTTCGATCAAGGGCCCAACGAACTCCAGAAGAGCAAGACTAAAGATCAATCCCAGGAAACCAGCTATTGCTGTTACAAAGATCGACTCATGAAGTATCATCCCTACAATCGAAAGTGGCTGAGCGCCTAATGCTTTTCTAATACCGATCTCGCGGGTTCTTTCTTTCACTATAATGAGCATTATATTACTTACTCCCACCACACCGGCGATTATAGTACAAATGCCCACTCCCCAAAAGAAGAGCCTGATCATATCCATAAGCGTAAAGAAACGCTTGGCATTCTCCAGTGTATTGTTAATATTAATTGCGCTGTTATCATCTGGTGCGATCGTATGTCGTGATTTTAGAAAATCTTGCAATTCTGCGGAAAACTGAGAAGAAGCGGCAACAGAGGCGTCAAAACTATCTTCAGGTTTTAAGGTGATATACAACCTATCTACATTATTACCTCCTCCAAAAGCCTTTTGCGCAGTAGTAATAGGAATTATCGCCCTGGATTCTTCTCTTTCTCCACCTGGGTCTGTATAAACTCCCACAACCTTAAAGTTCACCCCAGACACCTGCACCATTTTACCAATAGGATCCTCATTTTTAAAAAGGTCGAGTTTGACCCTTTGACCTATGACCATGTTTTTTTCTGAATTCTCGAGATCGTTGAGATCAATAAATCTTCCTGAAGTCAATGAAACATTTTCTAAATTCTGGTAAGCTGGAAAACTTCCACGTACCTCATAAGAGCCTGTTTCCCTACCATAAGTAAGAACCATACCCCAGTTCCGGAAGATACCGGCGGCTTTATCTATTCTGTCCCCAAATAGTAAGAGAAGCTGATTGTAATCTTCATTTTTCATCTGGATACGTCTCCCTGGATTAAGGCCTTTATACTCCTTAGAAGTAACGCCCGGCCAGACAAATATCAGGTTAGAAGCATCCTGTTCAAACTCACGAGCAATGCCGTTGCGCATTCCTTCGCCTATACCGAGCAACACTACCAGGATAAATATCCCAGATGCTACAGATAGACCTGTTAGAAACGTACGTAGTTTATTCTTGCGAATGGTTTCAAAGATCTCGTCCCATCTATCTAAATCAAACATTTTCCAACGCTCTAATCTGTGAAACTACAGTATCCTCTATAATAACGCCATCTTTAAGATTAACGATCCTTTTCGTCATCTGGGCAATATCGTGCTCATGCGTAACCACGAGAATGGTACGCCCTTCATCATTGATCTCCTGGATAAGATCCATCACTTCGTAAGAAGTTTTTGTATCCAATGCTCCTGTAGGCTCATCTGCCAACAAGACTTTAGGATCACTCGCCAGGGCCCTGGCGATAGCAACTCGCTGTTTTTGTCCTCCAGAAAGCTCATTAGGTAAATGCCCAGACCAATCGGCCAGACCCACTTTTTCAAGATAGCTCATTGCCCTATCTGTTCTTTCGCCCCGGGACAAACCCTGATAGTACAAAGGCAAGGCCACATTGTCCAGAGCATTCTTATATCCTATAAGATTGAATGATTGAAAAATGAAACCAAGAAATTTATTTCTATATCTGGCCGCAATTTTTTCATTGAGATTTTTGATGGGTACACCATCAAGAACATAGGATCCTTCGTCTGCTTCATCTAGCATTCCAAGAATGTTCAGCAAGGTGGATTTTCCAGAACCTGAAGAACCCATAATGGAAAGTAATTCGCCCTCGGCGACCTTTAAATTAATGCCCTTTAATACGTGCAATGAATTGGCACCCATTTTATAGGACTTGTGAAGGTTTGATATTTCAATCATGATTGATGCTTATTAAAAGGGAAAATGACTCCCTATTTAATAAGACTGATGAAGAAATCAAATGTTACAGTAATTCAGTAAAAACTGTAATTTTTTAATCTAAAACTACCAGAAGACAGTAGGTTTAAGATGCTT
>JBFIMP010000001.1:0-40606 GCA_041611635.1 Christiangramia sp. | reverse complement strand
TTACCAATAGGCCCTCAAAAATATCTCAGGAGAGCTTCTCTGGTGGATTAAACCTTGGCTTTATTAGAGATTTTCCTTTTAATGAAAGGAGAAATGTGGCCATTGGGGTTGGTTTGGGTTGGTCTATCAATACTTATGGGCAGAATCTGTTTATTGGTAAGAATGATGAGGGTTCGGCTTTTTTTCAAAATCTGGATGATGAAGTTGATTATAGCACCAACAGGTTTACCACACAGCTGGTAGAAGCTCCAATAGAGTTCCGCTGGCGCACTTCTACAGCACAGACCTATAAGTTCTGGCGTATCTACGGCGGATTCCGCTTGGGATATATATATCATTTCAGAAGCCGCTATCTTGATAACGAACAGGAAATCATTGTGAATGATATTTCTGAATTAGAAAGGTTCAGATTAGGAGCTACCTTTACGTTTGGTTATAATACCTTCAATTTTCAATTCTACTATGCCTTAAATCCATTTTTCAAGGATGCCCTGGTAGATGGAAACCCCATAGATCTTTCTACCCTTAAAATAGGCCTTACATTCTATATTCTGTAAACCAAAAGCTAAACATTAGTATTTGGGGTACCAAGCCGGTTATAAAGCCAAGTATTAATTCCCATTTAGTATGAGCCTTGTAATATAAACGCGATGAAGCGCTTAACCCTGCAGCAACTATAAGAAAGCTTATGGTGTAAATAAAATACAGGTGAAAGTAAAAACAGAAGCCTATAATAAACATTAAAAGGCCTGCTATTCCTAGCATATGAAGGCTCATTTTAATCTTAAGCCAGGTAAATATAAAGGCTATGGCCGTAGAGATAAGAATACCTGCAAAGTAATAGAATAAAGCGGGGTAATTATAGATATTAAGCACCTGGTTAAGTACCATTAAACCTAATAACATAAAAAAGAATAGTGGCCATTTTCTTTCTTCAACACTTTCCAGGAAAATACTTTCTGCCTTTCCCAGGTTTTTAAGTAGAAAATAAAACACTATGGGAATGAATATGGTGATGATGGCAATGGCTAATAATTTTGCCCTGATAATTTCCTGTGGAAAAAATCTTGGTGTGAAAAGAAAATAGAACAGACTGCCGGCGAAGGGCATCCATAACGGATGGAATAGAAAAGAGGCAAGCTTAAGTAGTACTCTCATTAAATTTCTTTGCGTAATCTGGCAACCGGAATTTCTAACTGTTCCCTGTATTTTGCAACTGTTCTTCTGGCAATAGGATATCCTTTATCCTTTAATACTTTAGCTAGCTTTTCGTCTGTTAATGGCTTTCTTTTGTCCTCTTCTTCTATAGACATTTCCAGTATTTTCTTGATCTCCCTTGTAGAAACATCTTCTCCCTGGTCATTCTTCATAGATTCAGAGAAGAACTCTTTTATAAGCTTGGTTCCGTATGGGGTATCTACATATTTTGAATTTGCTACCCTGGAAACAGTGGAGACATCCATTTCTATCTCATCTGCAATATCCTTGAGGATCATTGGCCTCAAGTTTCGCTCGTCACCGGTAAGAAAATATTCTTTCTGGTAGTTCATTATAGAGCTCATGGTTACCATTAAGGTTTGCTGGCGTTGTTTAATGGCTTCTATAAACCACTTGGCGGCATCGAGTTTTTGCTTGATAAACATTACCGCGTCCTTTTGTGCTTTCGTTTTTTCCTTGGATTCCTTGTAGCCCTTCAGCATGTTGTTATAGTCCCTGGAAATATGCATCTCAGGGGCGTTTCGCCCGTTGAGAGTTAGTTGCAATTCCCCATCTTCGATTTTTATGGTAAAATCTGGGATCACATGTTCTACCATCCTGGTATTTCCAGAATAGGCACCTCCGGGTTTGGGATTCAGATGCTCTATCACTTCAATAGCATCCCTGAGCTCATCTTCAGTGATGTCATGTCTTGATAGTAATTTGGTGTAATGTTTCTTGCTGAAATGGTCAAAAGACCTTTCCATGATATCCTTGGCGAGTTCTACATCTTTTGTAGGTTCTCTTCTATTTAACTGAATGATAAGGCACTCTTCCAGGCTACGTGCGCCCACGCCCGCAGGATCCAGTTTCTGGACCTTCTTAAGGACCTTCTCTACGGTTTCTTCGTCTGTATATATGTTCTGGGTGAAAGCCAGGTCGTCTACAATGTCCTGTACACTTCGGCGTATATAACCGCTTTCATCAACACTACCCACAAGAAATTCGGCAATCTCTTCTTCAGTTTCTTCAAGCCTTACCGTGCTTAACTGCGTTTTAAGGTGCTGGGTAAAAGAGGTTCCGGCAGCATAAGGTACCTGCCTGTCTTCATCATCTGCGCTGTAGTTATTGGCATTAAGACGATAACTCGGGATCTCATCATCACTTAGATATTCATCAACGTCAATTTCTGTTTCTATAGTCTCGCTGTCATAATCATCTTCAGGAGAATTCTCATTACCCAAATCTTCATAATCATCAATTTTTTCCTCTTTACCGTCTTCTAAAGCAGGGTTTTCTTCGAGTTCCTGCTTGATCCTTTGTTCAAATGCCTGTGTAGGTAATTGAATAAGTTTCATTAGCTGGATCTGTTGAGGAGATAGCTTTTGAGATAATTTGAAATTTAATTGTTGCTTCAGCATAAATTTTACGTCTCTAACAAAAATAAGGAAAATACAGGCCAACTCATCTTTGGCACAGCTAATGTTAGTGGTAAAATTTTGTTAATACACCCTGTAATTACCAAGGTTTCTGAATCTCTTTGGTAGCTCGAGTTTCAGGTTCATTTCATCTTTGGTAACTGGATGTGAGAAGTGTATTCCCCCGGAAAAAAGAAAAAGGTTTTTATTCCTGAAGTAATCATCTTCTTTGATTCCATAAATTTCATCACCTACAATAGGATGTTCATTTCTGCTTAGATGTATCCTTATTTGATGTGTCTTTCCTGTTAACGGTTTTGCTTCAACCAGTGTATAAAAACTATTAAAAATCTTGAAAAATTCCTGTGGTTTGACCAGGGTGGATGCTGGTTTATCTTCTATTGATGAATCCACCGTTAAATCCTTTTCCATTTTATAATGAACCAGTGCGAAATAGATCTTCGCTATTTTCTTTTCGGCAAAATCCTGCTGAAGCTTTATAAGAGAACTTCTGGTTTTGGCGCAAAGTAAGATTCCTGCAGTGGGGTTATCTAATCTATGGGCGGGTAGAGGATAGGATAGCGCATCGATTTCTTTAGATCTCGAAAGATTATGCGGTAATGCATTTTCTATAGTCTTGAAAAAATTCCCGCTGGTAGGAAATCCAGAGGGTTTATGCACTACGGCAATATGTTCATCTTCAAACAAAACATCCAGGTCAAGCTTAAAAATTTTCTTTTTTGAAAATTCTGGTTGTAAAAGGTCAATTTTCTGACCTTCTTTTATCCAGTCGGCAGTGGATGCCTTATGACCATCTATTAGGATCAAACCCTTCTTGATTGCTTTTTTAAGTCCGCTGCGGGTTTGAATGGAAGTGAAAACAGAAACTGCATATTCCTGCAACCTTACTTCTTCTAAGATTGCAGGAACTATATGCGTTTCTAATATCTTCAAAAGTTAAAATTCTGCGTTCTGTGGAGTCCTTGGGAAAGGTATTACATCACGAATGTTACCCATTCCGGTGGTGAATTGTACGAGTCTTTCGAAACCTAATCCAAAGCCGCTATGTACACAGGTTCCAAACTTACGGGTATCCAGGTACCACCAAAGTTCTTCCTCAGGAATATCCAGTTCGGCCATCTTTTCCTTAAGTACGTCAAGACGTTCTTCCCGCTGGCTTCCTCCAACGATCTCCCCAATACCGGGGAATAGGATATCCATCGCTCTTACCGTTTTGCCATCCTCATTAAGTCTCATATAGAAGGCTTTGATATTTGCAGGATAGTCGAAAAGAATAACAGGACATTTAAAGTGTTTTTCAACTAAATATCTTTCGTGCTCACTTTGCAGATCTGCACCCCATTCTTCAATGATATAATTGAATTTTTTCTTCTTGTTAGGCTTGGAGTTTTTAAGGATCTCGATAGCTTCGGTATAGCTAACCCGCTTAAAGTTATTCTCCAGTACAAAGTTTAGCTTCTCCAGAAGATTCATATCGCTTCTTTCAGCCTTTGGCTTAAGCTTGTCTTCGTTTTCCTGTCTTTCGGCAAGGAATTCAAGATCTTCTTTACAGTTCTCGATGATGTATTTTAATACACACTTTATGAAGTCTTCGGCGAGATCCATATTACCATCAAGGTCGCAAAAAGCAACTTCCGGTTCTATCATCCAGAATTCAGCAAGATGGCGGGAAGTATTTGAGTTTTCAGCTCTAAAGGTAGGTCCAAACGTATAAACCTGTCCCAGACCTAAAGCGAAAGTTTCAGCTTCCAGCTGGCCAGATACGGTAAGGTTGGTTTCTTTTCCGAAGAAATCTTCCTTATAATTGATACTTCCATCCTCGTTCTTAGGAGGATTTTTAAGGTCCATCGCGGTTACTTTGAACATTTCACCTGCACCTTCAGCATCACTTCCTGTAATAATAGGAGTGTTTACATAAAAGAAATTCCTGTCCTGGAAGTATTTATGTACCGCAAAAGACAGTCTGCTTCTTACACGCATCACTGCGCCAAAAGTATTGGTTCGAACACGCAAATGTGCCTGTTCGCGAAGTTTTTCCATACTATGTTTCTTTGGAGAAAGAATAGTTAGTTTAACTTCTTCCGGATTGGCGTCGCCAAGAATTTCAATTTCCGAAACTTCAATTTCTTCACGTTGCTGGCTACCCTGACTCTCTTTCAAGGTCCCTTTCACAGAGATCGCTGCTCCTACATTAATCCTCTTGATTATCTCCTCATCGGTATTTTCAAAATCGATAACACATTGTAGGTTTTTTAGGGTTGAACCATCATTAAGGGCGATAAACCTATTGCTCCTGAAAGAGCGTACCCAACCTTGAACATGGTATTCCTGTAAAAACTGATCGCTTTTCAGTATTTCAGCGATTTTTGCTTGTATCATTTAGTTGAAATTTAGAAAAAAACAAAGATAGTTTTTCGCCTGAAGCTTAGCAAGCAGGCTGTTTTTATTAATATTTTTAATTCTTGTGCTCTGTTATACTGTACTCTTTTTCATCCTCTTCGGTCTCGATGATCTTCATGGCCGGTTCTTTTAATACTTTCTTATTAGCGATGCTTCTTTCCAGTGATAACAGCAAAGAAGGCAGCAATAACAGGTTGGCCAGCATGGCGAACAATAGTGTGGCTGAAACAAGTCCTCCCAGAGCAACTGTTCCGCCGAAACTACTAATCATAAATACTGAAAATCCAAAGAAAAGAACGATGGAGGTATAGAACATACTTACTCCTGTCTCCTTCAGCGCAGCATAAACCGACCGTTTTATCTTCCACTTATTGGCCTTTAATTCCTGTCGGTATTTTGCCAGGAAATGTATGGTGTCATCCACAGAGATACCAAAAGCAATACTAAATACCAGGATAGTTGATGGTTTTATGGGAACACCAAGGAATCCCATAACCCCAGCTGTGACGAGTAAAGGTAATAGGTTTGGTACCAGGGATATAATGATCATTCTGAAACTCCTGAACATCCAGGCCATTAAAATGGCAATAAGAATAATCGCAAGACCCAGGGAAATAATTAGGTTCTTTACCAGGTAATTGGTCCCTTTTTGAAAGAGCAGTGCTTTCCCGGTAATAGAAACATCATACCTGTCTTCTGGAAATATTTTATTTATCTGTGGCAGCAGATCATTTTCGATCTCCTCCATCTTTTCTGTGCCCACATCTTTCATAAAAGTGGTGATACGGGCATACTGCCCTGTGGGATCTACATAGGACTGCATGATTCCTTCACTGGAGGAAAGACTTTTAGCGTAAGGCATGATAAAATTGCGTTCCTGTGAGGAGGGTAACTGGTAATATTTTGGATTGCCATTATAATATGCCTGCTTTGAATATTTTACCAGCCTGTTCACCGAAAGCGGTTTTGAAAGTTCAGGAATATCCTGGATGAAGCTCTCCAGTTGATCCATCTTTTTAAGGGTTGAGAGTTTCATCACTCCCTTCGGTCTTTTAGTATCGATAAGAATTTCTAAAGGCATAACCCCGTCAAATTCCCTTTCAAAGAATTTTACGTCCTTATAAAATGCGGTGTTATGAGGCATGTCTTCCAGGATACTTCCAGAGATCTTAATGGTATATATACCAATGATACTGGCAACAAGTAAAAAAACTGAAGTGATATAAATAGCGATCCTGTGGTTTCTAACCATATTTTCCATCCAGGCCGTTAAACCACCGATCCACTTTTTCGTTAAATGCTTTAAGTGTCTATCTTTTGGAGGTTTCAGGTAGCTGTAAATAATTGGAATTATCAACAGGCTTAAAACAAATATGGCGATGATATTTATCGATGCTACCACCCCAAATTCTCTTAGTAACTGGCTGTCGGTTAAAATAAAAGTAGCGAATCCTGAAGCCGTGGTGAGGTTGGTCAATAAAGTAGCGTTCCCTACCTTGGTAATGACTCTTTGCAAAGATTTTGCCTGATTCCCATGCTTTTGGATTTCCTGCTGATATTTATTGATCAGGAAGATACAGTTCGGGATACCTATCACAATAATAAGTGGAGGGATCAAAGCGGTTAGGATAGTGATCTCATAATGAAGCAATCCTATTACCCCGAAGGCCCACATTACCCCAATACAAACCGTGAACATTGAAATTAATGTAGCCCTAATAGATCTGAAAAAGAAAAAGAATATCAATGATGTTACCAGCAGAGCTGCCAGGATAAATAATCCAATTTCGTCTACGATATTCTGGGCATTAAGGGTTCTTATATAAGGCATCCCAGAAACGCGAACGTCAATACCATGTTTTTCTTCAAATTCCTGGATTAGAGGATCCAGTTCTTCCAGAACAAAGATCTTCCGTGCTTTTGTATTCACCAGTTCTTTATTCAGATACATCGCAGATTGGATGGTATTGGAATGCGAACTGTAAACCAGGTTCTCATAAAAAGGAAGCGCCGTGAAAAGCTTTCTTTCAAACTCTTTTAGTTGGGTGGTGTTTGGCTCGTTGTCTGTTAAAACTGGAACCATTTCAAAACGCTTGGGATCTTCAAACTTTTTGAGCTCCTGAAGGCTTGCCGGGGAAATAATATGATCTACTTCTGGGTAAGAGGTTAGCCTCCGGGTAAGTTCGTTCCATGCTTTGAACTTTTCAGGCGTAAAAAGAGCCGAATCCTGAACTCCCAGTAAGATTAAATTACCTTCTTCGCCAAACTTATTCAGGAAATCATCATAACTGATGTTGACGGGATGGTCGTTAGGCATCAGATTGGCTTCCGTGTAAGAAAAGCGCATGTTCTTCCATTGTGTAGAAAGCAAGAACGTGGCAACGGCGACCAAAATAATAATGATGATCCTGTTTCTTAGAATAAGGCGGGCGATGGAATTCCAGAATCCAAAGCTAAATATCTTATGCATGGCTTTATTTTAGCGGCGCAAAGTTAGAAAAAAGCTACTTTAATTAGCTCGTAATAAACGATTAATCTTGGGATTATTACAACTGTAGTTGCAAAGTGAATTTGAAAGCAAAATTCTTTTTAAATTCATCAAGGTGATATGCTCCATATCTGTATGCTGCTCCAAGTCCAAACCCGGCAAGAATCTTATTTAATTCAACTCCAGATTCAGCATAGCCATGGTTTAAGGTGTTAAAGGAAATATCTTGATGTTTTTCCTGATTGTTAAAATCTCCAATGGCATACCTAGTTATAAATACCATTTCTGGCTGAAAGCTTTCTGAGATAATAAAGGGTCGCAACTGGTGTCTAATGTGAATAGTTGCCTGTCTATCACTAAAAAATTCATTATAGTACATGGTCTCAAAACTATTTCTTCCAGCAATGGAAAAACGCCTGAATATATTATCCCGGTCCGGATTATTTGGATTTGCATGAAAAGCGTGCGTCAATGGAAGATCTCCAAAACCATAGTTTCCTTCCAGAATAAATTCTGTCCTGGACCTGTCAAGCCTTTTAATCTCATGTTCAGCCTTGATGCCTATTCTTGTAAAACTAAAATCACCTCCAAAGCTAGAAAATGACTGCTCTATTTGCCCTGTGAATTGAGGGAACTCCTTTTCAAGGATAATATTGCTTTTAGGAGTATTCAAAAATCTGGAAAAAGGTCTCCAGATAAAAGAAAAAGTGGCTTTGGCCAGTTTATATTCTTCGTTGCTTTCTCCTTCGTTTAAAAAACTGTATGCCCTGGTTTGAGTGATCTCTTCCCTGGCGATTTGAAACTGTGTATCCAATTTTGGAGTGATTCGATGTTCCAGGCTGGCTGCATAGCTATTGTAGGTGTAATAGAAATTAATGTTTACAAAACGAGGAACCAGGATTGCGAAAGTATTTTCTCCTTTTAGATAATTAAAAGAAGCTGTTTCCTGTATGTCTTTAGTGATCGAGAAGTTAAGATTGGTGCCTGTTTTTTTATTCAGATAGATTTGAGTACCTGCGCTGTATTTTAAAACTTCATCTTTAAAACCGTAGGTTGTGTAGCCGTTAAGATTATATTTTGTGCTAAAAAGATCGTTGGTTCTGCCACCAAATCCTAAGCGTATCCCTTCGTAATTACTGAACTTGAATATTTTGCTCAGGTCAATATTCCAGAATCCCAGGGGGTAGGAGCCTGACGCCATGGCTTGTTTTACCTCTATCTTGCGTTCCACGTTCCCGGCTTTCAAAAGACTTTCTACTTTCTTTTCTGTGGCCTGGTCACGCTCGCTATATTCCAGTTTTCTGTTATTAGTCCAGAATTCTTGAGGTTTGTTCACCGCATCTTCGTTTACGTCTATGTCGGCCCCCAGATTCTCTATTTTGCCAGTGTAATCCAGATTGATTTCGTAATTGCTGCTAACAGAATTCAGGTAGATATTCCTGGAGATCTCGTCAGTGCCAAAAATGGTGCTTAAGACGCCTTTTTTTTGTTGTACTGCACCCATCTGTATGGTTCCACCAAAAACGGCGATCTCTTTTCCACCTGAGCCAGGTCTTATTTTTGTGGACTGTCCTGAAGGAAACCAGATGTCTTTTTCAGGATAATATTCGTAGCTATGGTTTACCTCTAGCCTGATGGCTCCCAATAATTGAGCTTTTGCCTTTTGGATAGCAAAACTTATGGTATCCAGGTATAAGACTCCTTCCAGGCCCGCTACTACTTTTTCGCGTTTTGGTTTGAAATAGACCATATATGCCGGCCTTTCAGATGAAGTGGTATCGAGTATTCTGTATTCGTAATTTTTAAAGGCATTGTTGGCTAATGGGCCTGCATACTCTGTTTTATAAAGATTATATTCCTTCTTATAAAGTGAAAATGGATTTATATCCATGGCCAGAACCTTGTAAACTGGATTTTTAAAGCCGGCAGTTCTTATCCCGAGGACCTTTTCCTTTCCACCCCTTTTTTGATCATATAAATGTTCTGAAACTCTTTCAGAGAGGTACCCCCTTCCTTCATTGATTATCGTCTGAATCGCTGCTGAAGTGGAATCGGCGATCATTTCCATATTACCAGGATCGTTATCAACAATAAACTTGGTGTAGGCCTTATATTTAAATCCCGGTAAAGCTTTTTCAGGATCGTTCTTATCCCGGTTCCTAATCGCTTTCTCTATGATGAGGTCTGCAGGATTTTTTCCGTTTGTGATCATGACGGTTTGCAGTTGCTCATAGGCCGGCGTCATTCCTACCTGTAAATACCTGGTATCTTTGCTAATCTGAACTTTTAAGGTCTTATAACCAACATAGGAAAATTGGATGCTGTCTATGTCTTTTTCTAACTGTATCTCAAAACTACCATCGATATTGGTTAGTATCTGGGTGCCTTTACCCAACTGTATCTCGGCATAGGCAAGAGGCTTCTTGGTTTGCTTATTTATTACCCTACCCGGGATCGTCTGCGCAAACAGGCCCGAACTAAAAAAGAGTAAAATTAGGAGTAGGGGGGATCTCATTTAGGGTTGTAACTTATAATATGATTAAAATAAAAAATGCCGGATCAAATCTGAAGCGATTTCAGATCCAAGCCGGCAAACTTTTGTGATGGAGAGAGCATTAAACAGTCATGATCTCTTTTTCTTTTACTGCAAGAATTTTATCTATTCTTTCAATATAGCTATTGGTTAATTCCTGAACTTCATCTTCAGAAGTTTTCAAAAGATCTTCTGAAATATCAAGTTTTTTAAGTTCCTGATTTGCCTGTTTTCTGTCATTTCTAACACCAACCTTTGCATCTTCAGCTTCAGCTTTCGCCTGCTTGGAAAGTTGTTTCCTTCTTTCTTCGGTTAGGGGTGGTACATTAATAATTACGCTTTCCCCATTGTTCATTGGATTGAAACCAAGATTTGCCATCATAATCCCTTTTTCTATCTCCTGGATCATGCTCTTTTCAAAAGGCTGGATAGATAGGGTTCTGGCATCTGGAGTATTCACATTGGCAACCTGTTGAAGCGGAGTCTGTGCTCCATAATATTCAACCATCACACTACCAAGCATGCTTGGACTGGCTTTTCCTGCGCGTATATTCGAAAGTTGTTTTTTAAGATGCGAAATGGCTTTTTCCATTCCTTCTTTTGCTTCTTCTAGAATAAATTCAACTTCATCCATTTTATAGTAATTTTCAAGTTCAGATTTATAGGTTCACTTTTGTTCCAACACGTTCTCCGGTAGCAACTTTAAGAAGGTTACCAGGTTTATTCATGTCGAACACGATTATTGGTAATTCGTTTTCCTGGCTTAAAGTGAAAGCGGTGGTATCCATAACTTTCAAGCCTTTTTTTATAACATCCTCAAATGTAATAAAATCGAATTTAGTGGCTTCTTTATCCTTTTCAGGGTCTGAAGTATAGATTCCGTCTACACGCGTACCTTTTAGAATAACATCGGCTTTGATCTCTATGGCTCTAAGCACAGCAGCAGAATCTGTTGTGAAATAAGGATTTCCCGTTCCACCTCCAAAAATAACCACTCGTCCTTTTTCAAGATGTCTTATTGCCTTTCTGCGGATAAAAGGTTCTGCTACCTCGTTGATCTTAATTGCTGATTGTAATCTGGTCTGGATATCGGCATCTTCAAGGGCGCTTTGTAAAGCTAGACCGTTGATCACTGTGGCAAGCATTCCCATATGGTCTCCCTGCACTCTGTCCATTCCGCGGCTTGCTCCGGCAACTCCGCGAAAAATATTCCCTCCACCAATAACTATGGCCAGTTCAACACCTTTATCAACTACCGATTTTATTTCTTCTGCATATTCTGCCAGCTTCTCTGGATCAATGCCATATTGGCGGTTTCCCATCAAAGCTTCTCCTGATAGTTTTAAAAGTATTCTGTTGTATTGCATAGCTGATTTTTATTAATCGTTGCAAATATAGCTAATATCTGAATTTGTGAAATATATGCGCATTTTTTTGAGAAGCATTTGGAAGCATTTAATAGAAATTAACTTGTTTTAGCTTTTGACAGCCTTCTGAATTGAACTTATCTGGCCAGATTTTTGATATCTTTGATTCCTAATAAACAGATAAAAAATTGACCTATGATGGGATATTATATAATTGCCGGACTTATTTTTTTAGTAAGTATGTATGTTAGCAACAGGCTAAAGAGTAAATTCAAGGAATACTCTAAAGTTCATTTGCAGAATGGAATGAGCGGTAAGGAAATCGCTGAGAAAATGTTACGGGACAACGGGATAGATGATGTGAAGGTGATCTCCACACCGGGTATGCTATCAGATCATTATAACCCTGCAAAAAAGACCGTCAACTTGAGTGAAGGAGTATATTCACAAAGAAACGCTGCTGCTGCTGCTGTTGCCGCTCACGAATGTGGACATGCCGTACAGCATGCAAAAGCTTATAGCTGGCTTCAAATGAGAAGTAAGCTGGTGCCAGTGGTTAGTGTAGCGTCGAAATTATCGCAATGGGCGATCTTTGGAGGTCTTATTTTAATGACCATGGTTGGAGTTGGAGTTGGGCAAACGGTACTTCTTATAGGTATAATAATGTATGCCATGGGTACACTTTTCAGCTTCATTACTTTGCCGGTAGAATATGACGCTAGTAAACGAGCCCTGGTTTGGCTGGAAACAGAAAATATGCTGACCAGCGCAGAACACGATGCCGCTGAAGACTCACTTAAATGGGCAGCAAGAACATATGTGGTAGCTGCCGTTGGTTCTTTAGCTACTCTGCTTTATTTCGTAGGGATATTTATGGGAAGAGATTAGGTGAAATAGTAAATCAATAAAAAAAAAGCTGCTTTTTAAGGGCAGCTTTTTTTTGTTTTAAATCTTTATTTGCCGGTCTATTTGTTGATTCAGCGATATAAAAGTTTCTGTTCGGGAAACTCCGTCGATAGCCTGGATATTCTTATTAAGAACATGCATTAAATGTTCATTATCGCGGCAAAGGATCTTTAAAAATATAGACCAATTGCCCGTGGTGTAATGACATTCTATAACCTCCGGGATTTCGCTTAGCTGTTTAACAGCCTGCGGATTACTTACCGCCTTGTCCAGATAAACCCCAACGAAAGCCATAGTTTTATAACCCAGCAGCCTTGCATCCAGCATCATTTTAGATCCTTCTATTAGACCAGATTTCTCTAGTTTTCTTAAGCGTTGATGTACTGCCGCACCGGTTATTCCTATATTCTTCGCGATCTCCAGGATCGGTTTTTTAGCGTCCTTCATCAGGAAATTAAGTATGGTCTTATCTATCCCGTCCAGCTTTACATTATCATTGACAATTTTCATAGGGTAATTTTTTTTGATGGTAAGGCAAAAATACAAAATTGCTTCTCATTCTTAATTGCCAACTTCCCCAAATGGATTATATCCCAGGTATTCTGTCTCTTTTTCTTTAAATATAATATCCTGCTCCTCAAGTTTCTTTAATAATGGCTCATATACCTCTTTTTGAATGGGCAACTGGACCCCCGGAGTTTTTATCTCACCATTTAGTATCATCACGGTGGCCATTGCTACTGGCAGGCCAACAGTTTTGGCCATGGCAGTCTTAGACTGGTCCTCGCCAATGTGGACCATGGTAGAATCTATTTGTTTCTTTTTACCATTGAGTTCATATCCAAATTTATGATACATCACGATCATATCTTTGTCTTCTGGAGACAGGGTCCATTTATCCATTAAGATTTTTTGAAGTGCCTGGGCAGGAGTGGCATTTTTGATCCCTATTTTTTTATCCGGATTAAATAGGTCTAATTCAATTAATTTATCCCACATGATGTCATCCTGATCTATTTTCAAGTTGTGCCTAACCTTTAATTCTACAGAATCACTTGGTGAATAAGGAAGGAAGGAGTTGATGAAATCACGATAGCTCATATCTTCAGAATTTTTCATTTCGAAACTGTCATCTGTCATTCCTAGTTGTACGAACATATTCCAGGCACGACTAAAACCTACTTTTCTTATAGTTCCTCTATATAAGGTAAGCGCATTTTCGAGTCCGTAGATACTTTGATATTTCAGGGAGTTTCTGTTAGCATATCCCTCGAATCTGCCATGTCCTTCAATTTCCAGAAATTCTGTTCTTCTAAATAGGCGTTGGTATGGAATGTATTTATACTTGCCTTCCTGGATAAATTCAGCAACACCACCCTGTCCTGCGACCACTACATTTCTTGGATTCCAGGTGAATTTATAATTCCATAGGTTATTGTCACTTTCAGGAGCTACCAGTCCTCCGGTGAAAGATTCAAAGAGCAACATCTTGCCGCCCTTTTCCCTTATGCGGTCTATCACCTGCATGGCACTCATATGATCTATCCCGGGATCAACTCCTATCTCATTCATAAAAACGAGTCCTTTCTCCTTAACCGTTTCATCCAGCTCTTTCATCTCGTCGCTTATATACGAAGCGGTGACCATATTTTTTCCAAATTTTAAACAATCTCTGGCAACCTCTATGTGGAACCTGGCGGGCAACATAGATATTATGATATCTGCACGTTCTATTGCCGGCTCCCGGCTTTCTTTTTTGAATACATCCAGCTCAAAAGCCTCACATTTAGAGTGGTTATTGCAGGCTTTTTTTGCATTTTCAATATCCAGATCACCAATTCGCAAAAACAAGTTTTCACTATCAGCCTGTTTTAGCAGGTATTCAATGAGAACAGAGGTAGATTTTCCTGCTCCCACAATTAAAATTTCTCGCATAAATTAAGTTAGTTTTGTGTAGTTGTTGACGAATGTATTAAAACTTTGAGTTAAATAAAATTGAAATAATGTACAGGAGATTTTTGATAACCGGGGCTATTTTTGGATTGACCGCGGTTATATTCGGCGCTTTTGCCGCACATGGATTAAAAGAAACGATTTCAGCAGAATCACTAAATTCCTTTGAAACGGGAGTTCGATTTCAAATGTATCATGCCTTTTTATTTCTTATCCTGGGTGGATTTGATTTCCTAACAGAAAAAAAGGTTAAATGGGTCTATTATTTATTATTGGTTGGAGTGTTATTTTTTTCGGGGTCCATCTATTTATTGTCTACAAGTTCGCTGTCTGGAATAAATTTCACACCGATTGCTCTGATAACACCCCTTGGCGGAACCTTATTAATACTGGCATGGACAATATTATTGCTGAATTTCATAAAGTTAAAAAAGAAATAAATTGATTTTGTTTAACGATATATCTACTTAAGATTTTTACTTTTGTACGCCTAAACAAACAACAGAATTGATTTTTTTATGGTCGACAACACCCAAATTACGAAAACGATTTCGTTAGAGGATTACGGGATCAAAAATGCCACAGTACATTACCAGCTAACTCCACAGGAACTTCACGATGAAACAATAAAACTAGGACAGGGAGTAGAGAGCTCTTTTGGAGCCCTGGCGGTGAACACTGGTGAATTTACTGGCCGATCTCCAAAAGACAGATTTATAGTGAAAGATGAGGTCACCAAAGACAAAGTTTGGTGGGGAGATATCAATATTCCTTTTGATCCGGAAAAGTTCGATAAGTTATATGACAAAGTAGTGGCTTACCTTGGAGGTAAAGATATTTACGCCAGGGATGCCTATGCCTGTGCAGATGATAAATATCGTTTAAATATTCGTGTTGTGAACGAATATCCCTGGTCTAACCTTTTCGCATTTAATATGTTTCTTCGTGCAAACGATGAAGAACTTGAAAACTTCAAAGAAGACTGGTTGATCATAAACGCTCCTGGCTTTAAGGCCGATCCTAAAGTTGATGGAACTCGCCAGGAAAATTTTGCTATTCTTAATTTCAGCAAAAAGATCGCTCTTATAGGCGGTACCGGATATACCGGAGAGATCAAAAAAGGAATTTTTTCTGCTTTGAACTTTATTCTTCCGGTATATAAAAATACCCTTCCCATGCATTGTTCCGCGAATGTTGGCGAAGAGGGGGATACAGCTATCTTCTTTGGATTATCTGGTACGGGTAAAACAACGCTGTCTGCAGACCCTGAGAGAAAATTAATAGGAGATGATGAGCATGGATGGACAGAAGAAAACACTATTTTCAATTTTGAAGGAGGCTGTTATGCCAAGGTGATCAATCTCTCTGAAGAAAATGAACCGGATATTTACCGGGCGATCAAACCTGGAGCGATACTGGAAAATATTGTTCTGGATGAAAATGGCGATGTAGATTTTGATAATACCAGCATCACTCAGAATACAAGGGTAAGTTATCCTATTCAGCATATTAACAATATCCAGGAGCCTTCTTCAGGAAAAAATCCGAAGAACATATTTTTCCTTACGGCCGATGCCTTTGGGGTATTGCCTCCAATAAGTAAGCTTACTCCGGGACAGGCCGCATATCACTTTATTAGCGGATATACGGCAAAAGTTGCAGGAACCGAAGCTGGGGTGGATGAGCCTGTACCAAGTTTTTCAGCCTGTTTTGGTGCTCCTTTTATGCCGCTGCATCCAACAGAATATGCTGAAATGCTTAGTAAGAAAATGAAAGCTGCCAATGTAAACGTTTGGCTGGTAAACACTGGCTGGACTGGTGGACCTTACGGAGTTGGTAGCAGAATGAAACTAAAATACACTCGTGAGATGATTAGCTCGGCATTAGAAGGAAAACTTGAAAATGTAGCATATGATACTCACGATATTTTTGGTCTGCAGATGCCTAAAACATGTGAAGGAGTGCCTTCAGAAGTTTTAAATCCAAAAAATACCTGGGCAGATAAAGATGCTTATGATCGCAAAGCCAAAGAACTATCTAATTTCTTCAGAAAGAACTTCAGTAAATTTGAGGAATATGCAAATGAGGAAATTATGAATGGTGCCCCTGTCGAATAGTTTTAATTGTTAGTTGAAAGAAAAAATCCGGTCATATGACCGGATTTTTTTTATTCTATAAATGAAGTGAAAAAATTATTTCTTATTAACCTCACAGATGTATTTATTGATCGCCATGGTCATACTTGGAGTTTCTGGAGTAGGAGCTTTGATATTAACGGTAAGTCCATGCTCTTTTGCAGCTTTGATGGTCGTGTTACCAAAAACGGCTATACGGGTGTCGTTCTGTTTAAAATCTGGGAAGTTCTCAAAAAGAGATTTTATTCCGCTAGGACTAAAAAATACCAGGATGTCATAAGTTACATCTTTCAGGTGAGAAAGATCGCTAACCACAGTCCTGTAAAAAACCGCTTTTTTCCATTCCACTCCTAACTTGTTTAGGGTACGAGGCACATCTGGCTTCAGCATGTCTGAAGAAGGCAAAAGGAATTTTTCGTTCTTATATTTCTTGATAAGAGGTGCAAGTTCAGCGAAAGTTCTCTTACCAACATAGATTTTCCTTTTACGGTACACCACATATTTTTGCAGATAATAGGCTACGGCCTCACTTAAACAAAAATATTTTAAAGTATCTGGTACCTTATATCTCATTTCCTCGGCAATTCTAAAGAAATGATCCACAGCATTTCTACTTGTAAGTATGATCGCTGTGTGATTTGCAAGATCAACTTTTTGTTGTCTTACTTCTTTAGATGGAACTCCTTCTACATGTATAAAAGGGATGAAATCAATTTTAACTTTTTGTTTTTCCTCCAGCTCAAAATAAGGTGAATTTTCGACCTTAGGTTCTGGCTGAGAAACCAAAATTGTTTTCACTTTCATATATTAAACTTTATTAGGTCCTCTTTAGTTTGTAATTAGCTTATACAAAATTATATAAGGGGCGATTTCAAGTGTGCAAAGGTACAAAATAAAATAAAACCAATTGGCGCCAATTGCACTTTGATTTCTCCTGTAAATGATAATAAGCCCAATAACGTTCGCAATAATTGCAGAACCGCCTATGATACCTATTATAAGAGCTGTAGGGTAGAATGTGTAAATTAAAAACAAAGATGCGAATAAAAGAAATATAGATATAAAATTTCGATAACTAAATTTCTGAAAAATATAATAGTCGATCTTCTCGTCAATTTCGAAAATATTTCCAATGATTTTTTCAATTCCTGCCTTAATAAGAACAAAGCAGAAGTAGGCGGTAAAGATCCTTATAAAGATCACCAGGTCTGCAATTTGTTCCTCTTGAAAGTAACGGTATATAATAAATAGAAATAGAGAAACCGAAACTGCCTGCAGGCTAAGCAATAAAATGTTAAAACCATGAAAAGCTTTATTCTCCTTTCCTTTAAAGGCTATAAATTTGCCCGAGTTTAGTAGTGAGGTAAATTCCTCAAAACGTTGAGGAAACAGAATTTTTGCCACTACCAGAAGAACAAAACAGGATAGAAAAAGAATGGTGATCCAGTCTTGATATTCATAAATCCTCTCGGTTGCCTGCATAAAAAAATTTTTACAAATGTAAAATTTTGGCTCTTATTCGGGTAGCTGAACATAAAGATTTGAAATTTTAATTTGCATACATTTGTGCAAAATATTTGGGAATGGGAAATGGGATAATTATTATACCCACCTTTAATGAAATAGAGAATATAGAACGCATTATTAGAAATGTGTTCTCGCAGAGACGTAAATTTCATATTCTGGTCGTAGATGATAATTCTCCCGATGGTACCGCTACCAGGGTTAGAACCCTGCAGGCAGAATTCCCAGAGAGATTGTTCCTAGAAGAAAGATTGGGTAAGCAAGGTCTTGGGACTGCCTATATTCACGGTTTTAAATGGGCTTTAGAGAGAGAATATGATTATGTTTTTGAAATGGACGCCGATTTTTCTCATAATCCCAATGACCTGGTAAGGTTATACAATACCTGTAAAAGAGATGGGGCAGATGTAGCTATCGGTTCCAGGTATATTACAGGGGTGAATGTGATCAACTGGCCCATGAACCGGGTGTTAATGTCCTGGCTGGCATCAAGGTATGTTAGATTTATTACTGGTATGGACATTCAGGATACAACCGCAGGGTTTGTGTGTTATAAAAGAAAAGTGCTGGAGGCAATAGATCTGGATAGAATTCAGTTTATAGGTTATGCTTTCCAGATAGAGATGAAGTTTAAAGCTCATCTTTTAAAATATAATATAGTTGAAGTACCGGTAATATTTACAGATAGAACCCGGGGAACTTCTAAAATGAGCGGCTCCATAATTTCTGAAGCCGTGTTTGGGGTAATAAAAATGAAGCTTAAAAGTCTGTTTAACAGGAAAAAGGTATAATGAAAAAGGTATTAATCAAGAACGCGAAGATAGTTAACGAAGGAAAGATTACAGATGGGGATGTATTCGTTGAGGATGGTATAATTGCAGAAATTGCTGAAAGTATCAGCGCTAAATCCCCCGACGTAAATATTTTTGACGCTGAAGGCACTTACTTATTGCCAGGGCTTATAGATGACCAGGTTCATTTTAGAGAGCCCGGCCTTACTCATAAGGAATCTATTGAAACAGGTTCCAGGGCTGCCGTAGCCGGGGGGATCACCTCGTTTATAGAGATGCCAAATACGCTTCCTCAAACTACCAATATGAAGGAACTTGAGGAAAAATTCAGAATAGCTTCTGAAACTTCGTATGCCAACTATTCTTTCATGTTTGGCGGGACAAATGATAACCTTAGTGAGATCGAAAAGATAGATCCTAAGCAGGTTGCTGCTTTAAAGTTGTTTTTAGGTTCTTCTACCGGGAATATGCTGGTAGATAATGAAAAAGTACTGGAGCAGATCTTTAAGAAATCTCCTGTTTTGATAGCTGTGCACTGTGAAGACGAAGATACCATTAAAAAGAATCTTGAAGAATGCGTGAAAAGATATGGAGATGATATTCCTATCGAGTTGCATCCTAAGATTAGGAGTGAGGAGGCATGCTATAAATCTTCTTCCAAAGCCGTGGCTTTAGCCAAGAAGACCGGGGCCAGACTCCATGTTTTTCATGTTTCCACAGCAAAAGAACTAAGTCTTTTTACCAATAAAAAGCCACTTAAAGATAAGAAGATCACGGCAGAGGTTTGTATACATCACCTTTGGTTTAATGATTCAGATTATGCTAAAAAAGGAACTTATATAAAATGGAACCCGGCCGTAAAGACTAAAGAAGACCAGGAAGCTTTGTTAGAGGCCTTAAACGACAACCGTCTTGATGTTCTGGCCACAGATCACGCACCACATACCAAGGAAGAAAAGAAAAATGTGTATACCAAGGCTCCAAGTGGAGGTCCTTTGGTACAACATGCATTGCCGGCCCTGCTTCAAATGCATCACCAGGGTAAAATAACCCTGGAAAAGATCGTTGAGAAAGCCTGTCATAATCCGGCTATCTTGTTCGATATCGAAAAAAGAGGCTTTATAAGAGAGGGCTATAAGGCCGATCTTGTGCTAGTAGATCTTAATTCGCCATGGGCCGTCCAGCCAGATAATATCTATTCCAAATGTCAATGGTCTCCATTTGAAGGTACTACCTTTAAATCCAGGATCACACATACTTTTGTGAATGGTAAACTCGTATATAAGAATTTTAAACATACTCCATTTGCCAAAAATGCTGAAAGATTAAGCTTTGACAGATAATTTCAGATATAGCGTTCTTTTTCTTTTTCTGTTCTTAGTTTTAGCATCCTGCCAGGATCTCAAGAAAACAGAAAAACCCGATGATCTTATACCTGAGGATAAGATGATAGATGTCTTAACCGAATTATCATTGGTGAATGCTGCCCGAAATTACAGTAAACAAAAGCTGGAAGCTACCGGGATAGAGCCTGAAGAATATATCTATGAGAAATTTGATATAGATAGCCTTCAGTTTGATCGCAGCAATGATTATTATACTGAAAAATATGATCAGTATGAGCGTATATACGATAGTGTAAAGATCAGGCTGCAGATCCTGAAAACAAGTCTAGACTCCCTACGGGAAATAGAGGTACGTATAGAGGATAGTATCAAGTTAGCCAAAAAGGATTCCTTAAAAGCTCTTGATTCTTTAGCGGTAGATTCCTTAAAAACCGGTGCTCTTAAATCCCAAAAAAGGAATAGGGTAAAAGAGGAGGATATCGATAGTTTAATCGCACCTCCAGTTAAGTTCGATAGTAAGGCTGATAGGGAGAACTAGTTTTCTTTAAGATAGAGCTCTGCCGTTTCCTTTAATACTTCATGTATGGGCGTAAATTGGAAATCCAGGTCGTTTTTGATCTTTATGTTATTATAGAAGGTTTCTTTATACAGACCCTCTATAGATTCCCGGGTAATTTCTCTTTTAGCTCCAAACCAACTACCGATCTTTTGAAATATCCATCCTAGAGCGATCATCCATTTCTTTAAACGTTTACTCGGCGCTGGCTTATTAAGGTATTCAGCGGTAATTTTCAGTACCTTTTCGAAGCTTAGATTTTCTGAAACCAGGATATAGTTCTCATTCTTAATAGAAGAATTCATGAGCTGCATCATACTTTTAACAACATCAAAAACTCCAACAAATCCGCTTACTTTAGGGAAATGATACTTTAAGCCCTTATCTATTTTTTTAAATATCTTCCCACTGCCAGACTCCCAGAATCCTGGTCCTAAGATGATTCCCGGATTTACGATTACAGCATCTAATCCTTCCTGGGTTCCCCGCCAGACCTCGATCTCTGCACCGTACTTAGAAATCGCATAGTCGTTGTGGTCACCTTCAGGATTCCATTTTGCGGTTTCAGTGACTTTTGTTGCATTCACTTCATTTCCTATGGCAGCAACACTGCTTACATAACAAAGTTTTTTGATCCTATTGGAAATACAGAGATTCACAATATTGGCGGTACCTTCTATATTAATCTTGCGAAGTTTCTTTTCATCTGATGGATCAAAGGAAATAAGAGCTGCACAGTGATACACATATTCTACTCCTTGAAATGTTTCTTCCAAAGCAGGTATGTTATTAATATCTGCCTGAACCCATTCAATTTTTTCAAAAAGAATATCGGCTTCTTTATCATGAGAGTAATAGCCAAATTCCTTTCTTACGTGAGTAATATCACTTGAAGGTCTTATAGCCGCCCTAAGCCTTTCGTGTTTCTGCGCCAGTTCATATAATAGATGGGCGCCAACTAAACCTGTTCCTCCGGTTACCAGAATCATGTGGTAAATATAGCTAAAGCACTTAGGAAAAATAAGAGTAAATGGTATCTTTACGGCTATTTTTTATCTGAATTTTTAAATATGGAAAAGAATTTCGTTGAAGAGATTACCTGGAGAGGAATGTTGCATGATGCCATGCCGGGAACCGAAGAACACTTAATGGAAGCTATGCGTTCTGCCTATGTTGGGATAGATCCAACAGCAGATTCATTACATATTGGTCATTTGGTTGGAGTGATGATGTTGAGACATTTCCAGTTATGCGGCCATAAACCCTATGCCCTGGTTGGAGGAGCAACGGGTATGATCGGGGATCCTTCCGGAAAATCTGCAGAGAGAAATTTACTGGATGAAGAGACCTTAAGACATAACCAGAATGCGCTTAAAGAACAGTTATCCAGATTTCTTGATTTTGATTCTAGTAATGATAATGCAGCGGTCCTGGTGAATAATTATGACTGGATGAAAGACTTCTCTTTTCTCGAATTCATTAGGGATGTAGGGAAACATATTACCGTGAACTATATGATGGCAAAAGACTCTGTAAAGAAACGTTTGTCTTCAGATTCATCTGAAGGTATGTCTTTTACCGAGTTTACATACCAACTGGTTCAGGGGTATGATTTTCTTCACTTATTCAGAGAATATGACTGTACCCTGCAAATGGGAGGAAGCGACCAGTGGGGAAATATCACCACGGGAACCGAGCTGATTAGAAGAATTGGTGACGGGAAAGGATATGCGCTTACCTGTCCTTTGATCACCAAGGCAGATGGGACCAAGTTTGGAAAGACCGAAGGTGGTAACGTTTGGTTGGATGCAAACAGGACTTCACCTTATAAATTTTACCAGTACTGGTTAAACACAAGTGATGAGGACGCTGAGAAATATATAAAGATCTTCACCTTGCTTAGTAAAGATGAAATAGATTCACTTATTGAAAAACATAGGGAAGCGCCTCACCAGAGAGAACTGCAAAAAGTTCTTGGAAAGGAAGTGACCAGCATGGTACACTCTGAAGAAGAATATGAAAATGCTTTGGCTGCATCTGAAGTTCTATTTGGTAAAAGCACCGCTGATGATTTTAGGAAATTGAACGAAGCAACTTTTCTGGATGTTTTCGAAGGAGTTCCGCAAGCCGAGGTTGCCTTAAGCGAAATAGAAGCCGGACTTGATATGATAGGTGCGCTTTCAGCCAAAACCGGGTTTTTAGCTTCCAATGGAGAGGCCAGAAGGGCCTTAAAGGAAAATTCAGTTTCGGTGAATAAAGAAAAAGTAAAGGAGAATTATACTATTTCTACAGCAGATCTTATTAATGGTAAATATGTGATCCTGAACAAAGGGAAAAAGAATACTTACATTATAAGGGCGAACTAAAAGCCACTCATATATGATATGGCGTTAAAACCATGTTGAAAGTTTTATCGTAAATCATTATAGCAGGTTTCGGTATGAGTAACACTAAAGTAGAGAATATTGTAAGCTATATTATCATTGCCCTGGCGATTTGCCTTATTATCTGGATCGCTTTGATTGGTTAAAGAATCATTACCTTGGATTGAAATTGGTTAAAATACAAAAGCCTTCAGGAGAAATCCTGAAGGCTTTGCAACTAACTAACCAATCTAATATGAAAAATTTTCACTTAGCCACAGAATGAAAACACTTGGGATGTATTTTTGCACTCTGCACTAGATGGGTCGTAAAACTTTCATTTACTTTACATTAAGGTTGAAAAAAATTAAAGTAATAAGAGGTTGCATCCTCGAACATCACTGTTATCAAACCTTCCGAGAATTTCAATATTTTCATTTTTTTTGCGTCCAAGGTCCTGGGTGGCAATAAAGGAGCAGGAATTTATATTGGCGAGATCTATTACATTGATGCCACCTGTCTTTCCATTTTCTAGATAAGTTAAGGCGTCTTCTGGATCACGAATAAGAATATCCATCCATGGAGGACACTCAAAAACTCCTTTACCGGTGGAATAAGCCTGTGAAAGCAGCTCGGTCATACCATATTCGCTATGTATCGTATCTACTCCAAATCCATCTTTTAATACCTTGTGCAATTCTTCTCTTATCATTTCTTTGCGGCGGCCCTTCATGCCACCGGTTTCCATTACTACAGTATTTTTTAAGTTGAATTGATCCTTTTCAATAAGATCCAGTAAGGCAAAGGAAACACCTATCAGGAAAACCTTTCTGCCGCTTTTATCCAGTTGTCTCAATTTGCCAGATAATTCCTCCAGGTTATTGAGGTAAAAATCGCTTTCCTTGTCTTTTGAATGATTTATGAGGGCATTTACCATGTAAATTAGGGAAGAGCCCGTTCTTTCTAAATAAGAAGGCAATAATGCCAGGAAAGTGTAATCTTCCGGGTTCCCATAGAATCTTCGAAAGGCATTCAGAAAGCTTTTTTCATATAACCCGAGATCACTAACATAATGTTTACTGGTAACCGAGCCGGTAGTGCCGCTGCTGGTAAAAGTGATTTGTGGCGCAGCATTGCCGCTAACCAATTTTTTGCTTTTAAAAAATTCGATGGGTAAAAAAGGGATGTCTTTAATGGCTTTTACAGTAGTGGTGTCCCGGTTAAGCAATTTGCAGAAGTTCCGGTAAATACTATTGTTTTCAAACTGATATTTGAAAACTTCCAGGCTCAGAGTTTCAAATTCAGATCGCGTTGAAATGTCAAAAATTTTATTTTCTAGCATAAAGAGCCCTCGAAGATTTCACCAAAATTAAAGAATAAAAAAAGCCTCTGAAACAGAAGCTCGTCAAAAATAATAAACTGTATAATCTTATTTTACTACTAATTTTCTGGTAGCTCTAGCTTTGCCTTCCTGTATTTTAAGAATGTAGATACCGGGAGTTAAAGAAGAAACATCCATTTCTCTGCCTCTAAGACGGGTTTTTTGAACAGGCTTTCCCAATACGTTATAGATCTCAATCTCCTTTTCCTGATTTTTAGTAGTAGAAATATAAACTTTGCCACCTGTAACCGGGTTTGGATAAATAGACAAACCATCAATGGGAATTTCGGTTCGTTGAGACGCACGAACAGCTTCCTGAGCATTTACCGGGGCGGCAATCATTAGGAAACAGAAAAGAAAAAAGGTAAATAGGTACTTTTGCTTCATTCTTTATGATCGAGGTTTAAACAAACATACAAATAAAATTTCAAAAATCTTGCGATTGAATTTATCTAAATATAAAAAAATATAATAAAAAAAAGGGTTGCACGTTGCAACCCTTTTAAATTGGCTTATTGTTGATATTCAAATAATTATGAAATAATAACCCTCTTACATTGCCCAGTCGAACATGTTGATGTCTACGGTAGCTTCGGCATTATATGATGCCGTTACATCTACAACATTTCCGTCTATGATAATGCCAGAAAGATCTGTTCTATTGTCGTCTGTAATATCTATCGCTGTTTCATATCCAGAAAGCGAAAGTCCTGTGATCGTGGCTCCAGATACAGATTTGAACTGAAGTGCAACTCCACCAGTAGTAGAAACCGCAGTGAAATTAGTGATTATAGGATTTCCATTCTCTTTATCTGCTTCAATAGCTGTAGAGAAGTTTTCTATAGTATGTTTAACATAAACGTTATCTAATGATCCACTCCATCCCTCGGTCCAGTCTACCGAATCATCCTCATTGTTTTCAAGGTAAAGATTTGAAACTGAAACGGTACCTCCAAAGAACTCTACTCCGTCATCTGCTCCATTCACCAAAGCAACGTTCTGAATAGAAGTTTCAGAACCTACCGCATAAAGAGACAATCCGTTGAATTGAGATTCAGCATTAATGGCAGCACCGGCATCAGATAATACAAGGTAATTGATGGATCCAGAATCATCTGACTCGTCTGCACCTCCATAAATAATACCTCCTACTTCAGCAATTGCATTAGTTCCTGCAGCAGTAGGTGCATTACCTGCGATAATCAATCCACCCCAGGTTCCTGCCTCTCTGCTTGCAGACCTCATTACCACGGGTGAGGATGAAGTACCCTGAATGTCTATTTGTGCTCCTTTTTGAACTACTATATAAACGTTGGTAGCATCGCTTTCATCTGTATCTGAATCTGCCACAATCTGAGTTCCTGCTGGAATTGTAAGCGTCGCGCCTGCTTCTATTGAAAGAACCCCGGTAAGACTGTATGTTTTGGAAGCGTCAAGTGTTCTGTCTTCCTGTACAGAACCGTTAAGTTCTATGTCTCCAGATGGTATTTGCCCGCTGTCATCTGAAGGATCAATTGGCTCAATACTATTATCATCACTACATGATGTCGCAAGCAACCCGATTGAGATCGCAGCCATTGTCATGATTTTTTTTGCGTTTTTCATAATCTTAATACTAATTTTTAAAAAATGGTTGTGGTTATATTAAATTCTAATTGATTAAAAAGAATAGTTTACACCAAGGCTTAAAACTGCGCCCCTGTCATAAGACCTAACTGTTTGATTAGATGCAGGTACATTTCCTGAAATTGGTCTTATTTCCTGGTATCTCTCAATCTCAGGATTCAATAAGTTCTGTCCTCTAAATTCTAAAGACCAGTTATCATTAAGTTCTTTAGACATGATTAGGTCCAGGGTGACAAATCCTTTTTCGATGATCTCATCATTATACTGGATGTCTATCTGGTCTAATCTCTGGCTCTCTGGGTTACCCAAAGCAAAGATCTTATCTGAAGCATATGCTCCAACCAATGTTGCTGTGAAAGGATTCTCAGTTTCAGTAGAAACATTTAAAGAGGCGTTGAAGATCCAGTCTGAAGCTCCCTGAAGTCCTATCTCATCTTTCCCGTTGTAACGGAACGTTCTAATGAAATCACCATTCTCGTTGTACACATCTTTAAGATCCTGCTTGTGCCACATTCTGGTCACGTTACCTGTCACAGCCACGTCCAATCCTGCTTCATTTTCATTCTCGATAACATCCATTCTGGCTTCAAGCTCCAATCCATAGATATTCGCCTCGTCTCCTGCGTTGAAGTAAGAGAATACCGGTGCAGAACCTCTTTCTCTTGCCTTATTAATAGGATCGTTGATGTTCTTATAGAATCCGGTAAGAGAGATCAATTCTCCTGAACTTGGGAAGATTTCATATTTAATATCAAAATTGGTGTTCGTAGAAGCCTCCAACTCTGGGTTACCTCTGGTGATCAATCCTGTTTGAGCTACATATTCAAATGGAGCGATCTCCTTGAATTCCGGTAAAGTAATGGTTCTGGATGCTGCAAATCTTATGTTCGAATCTTCGTTAGGCGAAAACCTGAAGTTGATACTTGGGTAAATATTATCGTAAGACTTGTTAACAAAATTCGGAAGGTTAGACGGGTAGTTATTCACGTCGAAAACAACATCTATATCATCCTTCTGAACTCTGGCTCCAACATTTAAGTTCCATTTTTCATTCCCATAATTAAAGAATGCGAAACCAGATAGTGATTCCAGTGTACCGTCATACAGGTCTGGACTTAGGTTGTTTACAATTAAAGCTCTGCTGTTGAAATTCTCTGTAGTGAAAATCCCGGTTAGATTATCTATAGATTCAGGATTCACCGTGTTGAAGTTTCTTTCTTCAACTCCATAAAATTTAGAATAAAAGTCTCTTTTTTTATTTCTAAAATTACCACCTAGTTTTATGAAAGCCTTTTTTTCTGATTCATCGTCCTGGATAAAATTATATTTATCCTGGATGAATGCATTGATCTCGCGATCATCGATCTGCTGATTGGATTTTCTTTGCTGGAAAGCTCCCGTCTCACCAAGTAAAATAGGTTTTGTTGGATGAAGGTTCACTTCGTTTCTAATTCGGTTAGGCTCATTTGCATCTACCATATTGTAACCAGCTGCCCATTCGATCTCGTTCTTACTGTCCCACATTTCATGGAAGCCATGTAGCTGATTTACCCAAAGTCTTGTTTGTTTGGTATTCTGATCACGTACAAATTGATTGAAATCATCTCCACGATCGCTTTCTTCAAAAACAATCCCTTCACCATTTCTACCCCCTTCGAATACTTCGTCGCTTACTTTATTAATGAATAAGCTGGTAGCCTTGATTCTATTATTATCGTTTATCTGGTAACCAAGATCTAATAGCGCCGTATTATTATCTGTCTTTTTATAATTGGTCGCATCTGTAAATCCATCTTCAAAATCGTTATTTCGATAATTGGCGAAGGTTCCCTGATTATATTCGAAATCAACCGAATTGGATGCAGTGAAAAGAACTTCAAAATCTCCAAATTCCTTACCTGCAGTAAGAGCATATCTTCTGTTAATAGGGAATACGGCATTTTGTGGATCCCAGCTCTGGTTGTTCAAAGAAAATTCGGTTGGAATGCTTTGGTCATAGAATCCAAAATATACATCCTGTTGGTTAGGAGAAACTTTAAAATCACTGAATTGTCCTACAGCATTTGTGTTTGCTCCAAATCTCATTCCCAGGTCCAGTTCGCTGTTCCCTCTTAGTTCTCTTGAAGTAATGTCTATATTTCCTGAAGCCTGGTCTGCAGAGTTCTCTGGGGAATAATTCTTACTAATAGAAATATTCTGGATCACTCTGGTAGGGAATAGACCAAGGTCAATGTTCTTACGTTCCACATCATCTGAAGGGATAGGGAGACCATTCATGGTAGTATACAGGTATCTGTCCCCAAGTCCTCTCACAAAAATATCTCCTGAAGCTTCACTACTGGTAACTCCTGAAATTTTAGTGGTTGCCGTGGCAGCATCAGAAACTCCTAATTTGGCTAATTCCTGAGCTCCGATGCTTTCCTTGATATCCACTGAATTTTTTTGCTCTATAAGAAGTGCTACTTCAGAATCTCTTCTGGAAACAGTGGTGATCACTATTTCATCTAAGGCAGCTGCACTGGAGCCTAATTCTGTATTTACTTCGGTCACTTTTCCAGCCTGTACCACCACATTAGGGATTTCCAGGGTTTCGTAACCAACGAAACTAAATACCACTGTATAGGTTCCAGGTTCTAATTTGTCTAATAAATATATTCCGTCATAATCTGAAGTGGTTCCTTTAGAAGAGTCCTTAAGTAACACGTTAGCGAAAGGTAGGGGCTCACCGTTCATCTCCTTATCGGAAAGTTTTCCGCCTATGGCACCTTTTGTCGCATCCTGCGCCTGTACTCCAGTTACAATTAAAATTAATGATAAAAATAAGAATCGTTTCATTTCTGTTTTTTGCTATAAAATCTCGCTGCAAATTAACGATGAAGACACAAGGGGGATGTTACCTTAGAATTAATCATTCGTCATTAAAGGGTTAGTTTAATGTTACTAATGTGTTAATGGGTTAATAGTTCAAATTATTGGTTAATTTTATAGTCTCTTAACCACATCTTAATTTGTTATGAAGAAAAAAGACATTCAAATTTTACTGGTAGATGATGAACCGGATATCCTGGAAATAGTGGGGTATAATTTATCTTCAGAAGGCTACAACGTAATCACTGCAGACAATGGGGTAGATGCCGTGAAGCTGGCCAAGAAAAATAAACCACATCTAATTATCCTGGACGTTATGATGCCAGAAATGGATGGGATAGAGGCCTGTGAGCAAATAAGAAAGATACCAGACCTGGAAGGGACGATCATAACCTTTCTAACCGCAAGAGGAGAGGATTATTCACAGATGGCTGGATTCGATGCCGGGGCAGACGATTATATTACAAAGCCCATTAAACCTAAAGTGTTGGTAAGTAAAGTAAAGGCATTGTTAAGGAGATACCGCGAAGAAGAAACATCTTCAAGCATCGTAAAACTTGGCGATATCACGATTAACAGGGAAGAATATAAAATCATCCAGAATGGAGAGGAAATGGCCCTTCCAAGAAAAGAGTTTGAACTTTTATCTCTATTGGCTTCCAGGCCGGGTAAGGTCTTTAAAAGAGAGGATATACTTGATAATGTCTGGGGGAACGATATTGTGGTGGGAGGAAGAACCATTGATGTACACATAAGAAAACTTCGCGAAAAAATTGGGGATGACAAGATCAAAACCATTAAAGGAGTTGGATACAAGTTTGTTGTTTAATGTCGCAAAGTTTTAAACGCTCATATAGATTTGCCTTAGGAACTGCCCTTTATATAAGTGTATTTCTAGCTGTTTTATTGAGTGTGTTTATTTTTCTGGACCTGCAATCTGTCTGGATCATCTTATTGATTTTTGGTCTTCTTTGTTACCTTTTTACCTTCCTTATTATTCAATACCGGGTAGAGCGTTTTATTTACCGCAGAATTAAAAAGGTCTATGATAATGTTTCACTTCTGGACTCAAAAACGCTACGGCCAAGCCAGATTACTACAGATATGTCTTCTCTAACCCGTGAGGTGAAGAAATTTGCTGAAGACAAAAAACTGGAGATCGAAACATTAAAAGTAAGGGAAGCTTACAGGAAAGAATTTATGGGTAACGTATCCCATGAGCTTAAAACACCGCTTTTTACCGTGCAGGGTTATATTCTCACTCTGCTGGATGGTGCGCACAAGGATAAGAACATCAGAAAGAAATATCTTGCCAGGGCCAGTAAAGGAGTGGAGAGACTGATCTATATCGTGAAAGACCTGGATATGATCACGAAACTGGAAACTGGTGATCTGCATTTGCGATACGAGACTTTCGATATTGTAGAATTGATACAGGCCTCTTTTGATCTACTAGAAATGAAGGCTGCAAAGAAAAATATTACGCTGACTTTTGATATAGATTATGAAGAGCCTATTTATGTAAGAGCAGATCGCGAAAGGATACAGCAGGTGCTCACCAATCTTATCGTAAACTCTATTAAATATGGTAAAAAAGGAGGGACTACCGAAATCAGTATCGAGAACCTGATCAAAAACAAGGTTATTGTTAGGGTTACAGATAACGGGGAAGGAATCGAAAAAGAAAATATACCTCGTTTGTTCGAACGTTTTTACAGGGTAGATAAAAGCGGTTCGCGTAAGGAAGGAGGCTCTGGTCTTGGATTGTCTATTGTTAAACATATCCTGGAGGCTCACGAAGAAAAGATATACGTAGAAAGTGTATTTGGAGTTGGTAGTGAATTTTCATTCACCCTTGAAAAAAGTAAAAAGGTCCCCGAAGAGCGTGTGATTCCCGAGATCACTTAAACCTTGATAGTTTTTAATTTCACTTAGTTTAGATATTTCGAATCCTTCCTGGTCACAGCATGGAGCGATATTCATTCTTTCCAGTCTTTCTGCAAGATATTCCTGTTCGTTCTGTCCCGGAGTGGGGATGAAGAACGCCTTTTTTTCCAGTTTGGCCAGATCCATAATAGTTGTGTAGCCCGACCGGGAAATGATACACTGGCTTGAATTTATTGCCTCTTCCAGAGCCTTGCCAAATAAAAATTTTTTGATCTCGATATTGGGATTAGTATTGATTATGCTCTCCTCTTTAATTACTCCACGAACAAAGAGGATTTTGAAATTGGAATATTGGAATTCCTGCAGAAGTATTCTTTCAAGCATACTGCGCTGAGGTTCGGGACCGCTGAGCAAAACGAGATAATCGTAAATAAGCGGAACTTCACTTTTTTCAAATCTTGACAAAGGGCCAATGAATTTTACATTTTTAGGTGTTGAGGTAGCATGGCTTAAAATTCCACTTAAATTATTTTCTCCATCAAAATCCGGGATCCAGCATTCATCAAATTTTTCGATATATCGCTGCTGAATAAAACTACTCAGGAAAGTAGTGTTGCCGCTGAGTACATTTATTTGATGAGTGATGAAAACATTCGTTTTCAGTTGATCATTTCTTACCCCCCATCGATTATCTGAAATTATTCCTTTTAGATCATACTTCTTGACCAGTTCCTTGGTAAGATCATATTCCGCTTTAATATTTTTGATGATTTGCCGGCTATTCAGCAATAATTTCCATTTTAGATTACTGCCTTTTTTAGTGTATGTAATATTGTATGAAGGCAACTCTTCAAAAACAGCATCGGGGAATTCCTTTTTTAAGAGCTTGAGCGCCTGCCCGTCTGAAGCAATAATCGGTTCAAGATCATGCTCTTTCAGTTGGTTGATAATTGGTATACACCTGGTTGCATGGCCCAGTCCCCAATTAAGTGCAGCCACCAATATCCTCTTATTTCGCATTTTACAAATATATTATTATCGGCGGGTGGTCGATTTTCTTTAATTTTGCCAAAATATTAAAAATTAGTGGGAAGCAAGAACAAACTCAAGCGCTTTAGGGAGAACGAGAAATTCGAGAACGTAATCCAACCTTCCAGGGAGGAGCTTACAGATAATCTATTTGAATTAAAGGGCAGATGGAGTCAGGATTTTTTCAAGAACGATCATCCAATAGTCCTCGAGTTAGGCTGCGGTAAAGGCGAATATACCGTGGAACTCGCACGACAGAACCCAGATAAGAACTTTATTGGGATAGATATTAAAGGAGCCAGGTTCTGGCGGGGAGCCAAAACAGCTATCGAGGAAGGTCTGGATAATGTTGCTTTCGTGAGAACCCAGATCGAGCTTATAGAGCATGTTTTTGCAGCCAGAGAAGTTAGTGAGATCTGGATCACTTTTCCAGATCCTCAGATCAAATATAAAAGAACCAAGCATAGATTGACCAATACAGAATTCCTGCAGCGATATAAGAATATCCTGAAAGAGGATGGGACGATGCATCTTAAAACAGATTCAGAATTCATGCATGGTTATACCCTTGGGTTATTACATGGAGAAGGGCATGAAATCTTATACGCTCATCACGATATTTACAAAAATGAATATTCTCCAAAAGAAGTGACAGGTATACAGACTTTCTACGAAAAACAGTACCTTGAAAAAGGTAAACCAATTACGTATATTCAGTTCAAGATTAAATAAGAATTATTGGAAGAAACAAAACTTTTCCTGATCACATATTTTGCAGCATTTATTGGGGTGGTTCCACCGGGCCTGGTGAACATGACCGTGGCTAAAACTTGCGTTGAGAAAGGGAAGAAGAGCGGATTATTTGTGGCTGTAGGAGCAGGAATTGTTATTCTAACCCAGGCTTTTATTGCAGTTTTACTCGCCAAGTATATTTTTGACCACCCCTTTGTGAAAAGGATGATCCTACGGGCAGGGCTGGTTGTTTTTTGTATCCTCGGGGTCTATTTTTTTATAAAAGCTAGGCACAGAAAAGGGGTCACTCATAACCAGCAGAAGGCACAGGCGCAGAGCCTGTTCAAGGGAATGCTGATCGCGGCTCTTAATGTCTTTCCCATTCCTTATTTCGTTGCTATTGCAGGAGCTATGGATCTAAGCGGGGGAATGGATTATGACTGGTCTTTAATCATTTCTTTTGCTGCCGCAGCCTGCCTGGGAAGTTTTACTTCTCTTTATCTGTATGTGGAGCTATTCGATAAAATTGAAAAGAAGGCAGAGTCCTTTGCGAAGTACTCGAATTACTTCATGGCAGGGCTTATGCTGGTTCTAATAATTGTGGCTTTAGTTAGAATACTAAATACCTGAAATTGAGCGATAATTCTGGATTTTTTGAAAGGGTCTATGAAGTCTGCCGAAAAATTCCGGAAGGCAGGGTAACTTCTTACGGTGCCATTGCAAAATATCTTGGTGCTGCCCGTAGCGCACGTATGGTAGGATGGGCCATGAACTCCTCTCATGATCTGGAAGATGTGCCTGCCCACAGGGTCGTTAACCGAAATGGTGTGCTAACCGGGAAACATCATTTTGGAGATAGTAATGCAATGCAGCAATTGCTCGAAGCCGAAGGGGTAAAAGTAAAGGAACTACAAATCATCGATTTTCAAAAATATTATTGGGATCCCGTAAAGGAACTATCCTGATTTCACAAGGCTTCACCTTTATAATTTCCTCCTATTGCTCTATAAATCTAATATTGCTAAATTCTTCGTATTCTTAGCTTTTCCAACTATATTTGCATTTAGAATCAGTCTATATAAGCCTAAGAATCTGATTAAAATTCATATATGAAATTAGACAGAAAAGAGATTTTAAAAGCCCTGGAAACCATTACAGTAGCAGGTGAAGGAAGTAACATGGTAGAAAGCGGTGCAGTTCAAAACGTAATGACCTTTGGTGATGAAGTAGTGGTAGACCTGGTGCTTAGCACTCCCGCTCTTCACATTAAAAAAAGAGCAGAAGTGGATGTGATGAAAGCCATTCATGAAAAGGTTTACGAAAAAGCTAAGATTAAGGTCAATATCAAAATACAGGCTCCCGAGAAGAAACAGCCCGAAATAAAAGGGAAAGCTCTCCCGGGAATCAAGAATATAATCGCGGTAGCTTCAGGTAAAGGGGGAGTAGGAAAGTCTACTGTAACCGCAAACCTGGCTGTGACCCTTTCAAAAATGGGGTTTAAAGTTGGTATTCTGGATGCAGATATCTATGGTCCTTCTGCTCCTATTATGTTCGACGTTGAAGCTGAAAGACCACTTTCAGTGAACGTGAATGGAAAATCAAAAATGAAGCCGGTAGAAAATTACGGAGTAAAGATCCTTTCTATAGGTTTCTTTACCAAGCCAAATCAGGCCGTAGTATGGAGAGGACCAATGGCAGCCAAAGCGCTGAACCAGATGATCTTTGATGCAGACTGGGGTGAACTGGATTTTATGCTTATAGACCTTCCCCCGGGAACTGGTGATATCCACCTGTCTATTATGCAATCGCTTCCAATCACCGGCTCGGTGATCGTGAGTACTCCGCAGAATGTTGCTCTGGCCGATGCTAAAAAGGGTGTGGCTATGTTCCAGCAGGAAAGTATTAATGTTCCTGTCTTAGGTATCGTAGAAAACATGGCCTATTTCACGCCAGAAGAACTTCCGGAAAATAAATATTACATTTTTGGACAGGAGGGAGCAAAAAATCTTGCTGACGACCTGAAAGTGCCGTTTTTAGGAGAAATTCCGCTGGTGCAAAGTTTAAGAGAATCAGGTGATATAGGCAGACCCGCGGCTCTTCAAACTGCAACTCCTTTAGAGGCTGCTTTCGAAGAGATCACCAGAAATATGGTACAGGAAACCGTAAACAGAAACAAAGATCTGCCTCCAACCGAAGCTATTAAGATTACCACCATGGCTGGATGTAGTGCTGTTAAAAAGAAATAGATGACAAGCGAAGAAGTTAAAATTAATGTTGAAAAGGCATTGGCAGAGATACGTCCGTTTCTTGAAAGCGATGGAGGAAATATATCTCTGGTTTCAATCGAAGATGATCGTCTGGTAAAAGTTCAGCTGGAAGGTGCGTGTGTAGGGTGCTCGGTTAACCAGATGACCCTTAAGAGTGGAGTGGAGATGACGATCAAGAAATATGTGCCTCAAATCGAACAGGTAGTAAATGTTGAAGGATAAACTTGCTGCCCTTTTAATTGAATTCAAACATGATTAAAACCGATATACTTATCATAGGTGCCGGTCCTACAGGTCTTTTTGCCGTTTTTGAGGCTGGTTTACTTAAATTGAAATGTCACCTTATAGATGCCCTTCCGCAACCTGGAGGACAATGTTCCGAAATCTATCCTAAGAAACCTATTTATGATATTCCCGGATTTCCGGAAGTATTAGCCGGAGATCTTGTGGATAACCTAATGGAACAGATCAAACCTTTTGAACCGGGGTTCACTCTTGGTGAAAGGGCAGAAACCATCGATAAGCAGGAAGACGGAAGTTTTATAGTAACTACAAGCAAGGGGACCAAACATCACGCTCCCGTAGTAGTGATCGCCGGTGGACTTGGTAGTTTTGAACCTAGAAAACCGCCTATTCCATCTATCAAGGAGTATGAGGATAAAGGTGTAGCTTATATTATTCGTGATCCTGAAGTATACCGTGATAAAAAAGTAGTGATCGCTGGTGGAGGAGATTCAGCTTTAGACTGGAGTATTTTCCTTGCCGATGTTGCTTCAGAAGTATCTTTGGTTCATAGAAGAAAAGATTTCCGTGGAGCTTTGGATTCTGTGGAAAAAGTAGAAGAACTTTCAAAAATTGGTAAGATCAATCTTATTACCGATGCTGAGGTGGTAGACCTGAAAGGTGAAGACGAACTGGAATCGGTAGTGATCCGCCATAAGGATAAGGCAAGGGAAGAAGAGATCAAGGAAACAGATCATTTCATTCCTTTATTCGGACTTTCACCAAAGCTTGGGCCCATCGCTAACTGGGGTCTTGAGATTGAAAAGAATGCCATTAAGGTTGATAATGCATATGATTATCAAACGAATATTCCCGGGATATACGCAATTGGTGATGTAAATACCTATAAAGGAAAGCTGAAGCTTATCCTTTGTGGATTCCATGAAGCGGCGATCATGTGTCAGAGCGCCTATCAGCGTATAAACCCAGATAAGAAATACGTAATGAAATATACCACTGTAAGTGGGGTTAGCGGTTTCGACGGAAGTAAGAAAGAAGCGAAAAAAGAAGTTGTAAAGAGTATAAATTAAAAATTATCGTCAAGCTGTCCCGATATTTCGAGACTGGTTGATGAACAAATAGTTATTAAAAGAATGTCTGACGTTAAGATCACTATAATAGACCGCGAGGGAGAGGCTCACCGGGTGGATGCTCCAACAGATATGAATATGAACCTTATGGAAGTGATCCGTTCTTACGAACTGGCTGCAGAAGGTACTATAGGTATTTGCGGAGGGATGGCTATGTGCGCTTCCTGCCAGTGCTATATTTTGAATTTTGAGCATATGCTTCCAGAAAAGAGTTATGAGGAAGAAGATATGTTAGACCAGGCTTTTTTCTTGGAAGATAACAGCAGGCTTAGTTGCCAGATTCCCATTACTCCAGGCCTGGACGGTTTAGAGGTGCGAATCGCTCCTGCTTCAGAATAAATAGAAATAACTTACTGAATATAAAAAAGCCTGAACTCTTAAATTCAGGCTTTTTTAATTTCAATAGTCAATTTTGACCTAATAGAGTAATTTTATAGTCAGGCATATTTTGGTTCTGGCTTGGCTTCTATTTCGGCTTCAATGCCATCCCAGAGTTCCAGCCTGCTTTTTAATGACTTTTCAGCAGTATCTTTAACTTCCTGCCATTTTCTCTCATCATTTCCGCAAAGGTCTTCCACCATTTTAAAGGCCATCGGGCCATGTTCATCACCATCAAGTTCGATATGCCTGTCAAAATAGTATTTAAAAAGGCTTAGATCGTCCTCAGGGAAGTTCTTCTGCACTTTCTCTATTATCGAGGAGAACATGTCTGGAATTAGTCCTTCCCGCCCAAAGGTGAAAGCAGAGGCGATTTTGTGTGGCTCCCTGCTATATACCACCTCAAAAGTATGTTTCAGGAACTGCTTGATGCTAACAGGTAGTTTGCTGGTCGCGATGATCAAAAAGATATCGGTACCGTGATTTACCTGCATTAATAGCTCTTCTACTTTTTTCCTGTTTGCTCCTGCGGCATCCATGGCATCGAGGTACATTTCAAAATGACTTTGTCTCTTGCCGTGAATGTTGATATCGGTCTCTTCAGCAAGAACAATCTCATTGATAAGGTATCTTATTTGCGGGTCACCTACTGGCAGCCACGGATTCGTAGTTTTGGTAAGGATCTCCTGCAGTGAGGTAAGCAAAGACATAAAATCCCATACCGCGAACACATGATGCTCCATAAAGATCTGGAGCTGCTCAGGAGTGTTTATCTTTTTATATAAAGGATGATTTATTAACTGGTTGGTTAGAGGTTCTAAACTTTCGTTTATCTCTTTAATCATATCTATTGCAATTTATTGCAAAGGTAAAATCTGGACGGCTATTTAGAAAATCTTAAACCGTTTTTATGGCTTGTTTAACTCAGTAGGTCAGGCTTTTGAGCTAAATTAAGAATATGGCTTTAAAAATCATCAATAGTGTAAATGTGATCGTGTTCTATTCAGATAAGTCTAAAGATTATTTGAGGATAGAAGGAGTGGTAGCTAAAAAGTCAAAACCCTTGAAAAAAGAATGCTGTGACAAATATAAAAAGGGCAAGCGTTGTAAACGTTGCCCTTGTTTTGATCTTGTTTAAATCTGGCAATTCCTTTCGCAGACTTCTTTTAATTTCTGAAGGGCTTTAGGCCAGGTGTTCTTGAAATAATCTATCCATTCATCTTCGGTGTCCAGCTCTACCTTCAATAAAGTGGAGCCGTTTCTATCTTCCAGGTAATAATCCTCGTAGAGATTATTTTCGAAAGCAGTATCCTTGCCTTTTTCAAGCATGCCCAGGTGCTTTATGCTTAAAAATTTTCCTGGTTCCAGTTTTTCTACCTGGCTATACATCCCTGCCTTTTCTCCATCTTCACTCTCTCCCAGAAATAAGATCCTGTTACCTTCTTCCCATTCGCCCTCATAATGTGAAGTTGGGTTGAATTCAGCCGTCCATTCACGGTAATGCTGCTTATCCAGCATGATTGAAAATACCTGATTCCTGGGGCAATCGATCTCTATCTGGTAGCTGATTTTTTTCATAGTGAGTGAGATTAAAATGCAGCGTGGCCTGTAATATCAAGCCCAGTGATAAGTAAATGAATATCATGGGTGCCTTCATAAGTGATCACACTTTCCAGGTTCATCATATGTCTCATGATGCTGTATTCTCCGGTAATTCCCATTCCGCCGAGAACCTGTCTGGCTTCCCTGGCAATTTTGATTGCCATCTCCACATTGTTTCTTTTCGCCATGGAGATCTGGGCAGAAGTTGCTTTGCCTTCATTTCTTAAGGTGCCGAGTCTCCAGGCCATCAGCTGAGCTTTAGTGATCTCGGTGATCATCTCGGCCAGTTTCTTCTGCTGGAGTTGTTTTGCAGCAATAGGCACACCAAATTGCTCTCTCTCCTTGGCATATCTCAAAGCGGTGTCATAACAATCCATGGCAGCTCCAATCGCTCCCCAGACAATTCCGTAACGGGCAGAATCCAGGCATCCAAGTGGAGCTCCCAATCCTGTTTTGTTCGGCATCAGGTTTTCCTTCGGTACTTTTACATTGTCAAATATCAATTCTCCCGTAGCACTAGCACGAAGCGACCATTTATTATGAGTTTCTGGAGTGGAGAAACCTTCCATTCCTCTTTCTACGATAAGTCCATGAATTCTTCCTTCCTCGTTCTTTGCCCAAACTATTGCAATATCTGCAAAAGGTGAATTGGAGATCCACATTTTGGCGCCATTCAGCAGGTAATGATCACCTTTATCTTTAAAATTAGTGGTCATTCCTCCCGGATTAGAACCATGATCTGGCTCGGTCAGGCCAAAGCAACCAATCATTTCTCCGGAAGCCAGCTTCGGAAGGAATTTCTTTCTCTGCTCCTCTGTTCCATATTTGAAAATGGGGTACATCACCAGTGAAGACTGAACCGATGCGGTAGAGCGGATTCCGCTATCCCCACGTTCAATTTCCTGCATGATCAATCCATAAGAGATCTGGTCCAGGCCTGCTCCGCCATATTCTTCAGGAATATAAGGTCCAAAAGCGCCAATTTCAGCAAGTCCGTTAATAAGTTGTTTAGGAAATTCAGCTTTTTGAGCTGCTTCTTCTATGATCGGGGAAACTTCACGCTTTACAAACTCGCGTGTGGCGTCGCGCACCATTTTATGTTCGTCGCTAAGTAGGTCGTCAAGATTGTAATAATCAGGAGCCTGAAAAAGATCTGGTTTCATTTTGTGTAGTGTTTCTAACAAATGTAACCAAGTCTTTTATGAGAAGCAATCTTTTATTTTTTTAACCTGTGAGGTTTCTAAAACTTCACAGGTTTTATGAAAATCGTCATGCTGAATTTATTTCAGCATCTCGCTTCTCTTTTTGTAACTCCTAACTGCCGAAGCTTCGGGACAGGTGACGTAAACTTCAATAGAGACTTACAACTTCAGGTAGAAATCTTTAACCAGGTCCTTGAATTCTTCGGTATAATTATGTCTCGAAATCTCTAAAATGAGTTCATCGATTTCTGGTTCTATTTTTTCGAAACCGAAACTAATTAGGCTTCTTTTAACTGGAGATTCTGGGGTTCCTTTTACTCTGGTGATCTTTAGAGGAAAAAGCTTGTGATCTGTTGCAATTTTAAGAGCGGTTTGTTCCTCTGTATGCGGAATGATAAGATCAAAATGGCCTTTTTGAGAAAGCAGGAGAGAAGCTCCTTCGATCAATTCGGTTAATGGAAGGGCGTCAGCGAACCTGGCCTGGTCCCTGTTTTCATTTCCGGTCTTGTAGTCTTCCGGGTAAAAAGGAGGATTGGAAATGATCAGGTCGTATTCTTCTTCATCCTGCATCTCCTCAACAAATTCATCGAAACCTGCGTGGTAGCAGAAAAGTCGGTCGCCCCAGTCGCTTTTTTCGAAATTCTCTACAGCCTGCTCATAGGCATTTTCTTCAATTTCAAGCGCATCGATAAGTTCAGCATCAGATCTCTGTGCCAGCATTAGGGCAATAAGGCCGGTTCCCGTGCCTATATCCAGGATACTGTTTGGTTGATGTTGCAGGGAAGACCATGCTCCAAGGAGCACACCGTCTGTGCCGATTTTCATCGCGCAACGATCCTGGTCTATACTGAATTGTTTGAATTTGAAGGGTTTTTGAGACATTTTGTAAAATTAACTAATTAAGACTTTTATGTCATTACCACGATAGGAGGAATCTTTGTTTTACAGTGCATTGTGTCAAAAGATTCTTCACTTCGCTAAGCTACGTTCTGAATGACAGTTTGCTTTCAGATCGCATTATTCATAATCTTGTTGATATGTCATTCCGACGATAGGAGGAATCTCTGTTTTACAGTGCATTGTGTCAATAGATTCTTCACTTCGCTACGCTAGGTTCTGAATGACAGTTCACTTCGCTAAGCTTCGTTCTGATTCATATGCTGTGTCATTCCGATCGTAGAGAGGAATCTCTGCTTAACCTAAATATGAATAGTAAGATTCTTCGCTACTTTAAGTTTTGAATGACAGTTTGCTTTCAGATCG